>NZ_JBHXAS010000095.1:0-18822 GCF_042727425.1 Peribacillus sp. NPDC060253 | reverse complement strand
CAGAATATATATATTTCGAAAAAATATATTATGCTAACAAAGTGAAATGAGGTGTAAAATCATCTATTTTTAGTCTACCTTATTATTCATTTTGAGAATTATAAATCCTTTCATCTGAGTTATAGCTCCATTTCATGAATAAATGTACCTAGTAAAATAGATTCATAAACTCTATAATACCGTTAACAATAAACGTTAAACGGAAGAATCCCCCCGCTCCTATTGAGTTTTCAAACCCAATAGTAGCGGGGGGATTCTTGTATTTAACGCACTTTCCAATTATTCCATATACCCCATTCGGTAAAGTTTTCGACATTTTCATAAAATTTAAAATAGGGATATTAACCCAAGACTTTTACCCTTTTCTCAATCGTATAAATATTCAAAAAAATGTCGAGTTGAGTCATCTATACTTTTACCCTTATACTAGGGAAGAAAAATTGAAAGGGGAGAAATATACATGAAGAAGGAAATTTCAATCATTGGTGTTCCAATGGATCTTGGTCAAACTAGAAGAGGAGTCGATATGGGTCCTAGCGCAATCAGATATGCAGGATTGAGCGAAAGACTTGAAAGTATAGGATACACTGTTCGTGATGAAGGTGATATTAAAGTAGAAATACAAGAAAGAGCACAAAGTGATTTAGACACAAATTTAAAGAATCTGCAGGATGTAGCAGAAGGCAATGAAAAATTGAGTCAAAAAGTGGATGAAGTCATCCAATCAAATCGTTTTCCTTTAGTACTGGGCGGAGATCACAGTATCGCTATCGGTACATTAGCCGGTTTAGCGAAGCATTCTAAGAACTTAGGAGTAATTTGGTATGATGCGCATGGCGATTTGAACACAGCAGAAACTTCTCCATCTGGTAATATTCATGGTATGTCCCTAGCTGTTAGTTTGGGCCTTGGCCACCCTGCATTGATTAACATTGGCGGATATTCCCCAAAAGTCAAACCAGAGAATATTGTCATTATTGGTGCCCGTTCCTTAGACCAAGGGGAAAAAGAGTTAATCAGGGAAAAAGGGATTAAAGTTTTTACAATGCATGAGATTGATAGATTAGGTATGACAAAAGTGATGGAAGAATCAATTGCTTATCTGAAAGAACGTACGGATCTTGTACATTTATCCCTTGATCTTGATGGTCTTGATCCAGATGACGCACCTGGGGTTGGAACACCTGTAATGGGAGGCATTAGTTACCGTGAAAGCCATCTTGCCATGGAAATGCTCGCCGAAGCTAATATCATTACATCTGCTGAATTTGTAGAGATAAACCCAATATTGGACGAGCATAATAAAACTGCTGAAGTTGCTGTCGCATTAATGGGCTCATTGCTTGGTGAAAAATTACTTTATGGAGCGGAAGACCAATTTAATACTTCTGATTTACTGGTTGATGTTAAATAGTTGAACTTCTTTCTAGATAACTGGTATTGTAGTACATTATGAGAGATTTCGTTAAATAGATGGCCCAGTGGAAATAGCCCCTACTTCAACAGGGTGCATGTTACCCATTGAAGGATGGTCCACACGGAGCCATTCATCCCTAGTTTCCTGACGCTTGGCTTCCTTTTCTTTATAAGCGGCGCTACCTGAAATTAATTCTGCATTGGAACCTATCTATCTCTAAATGCAGAAATAATCTCTTATTCTAGGGAATTCAACAACATCTAAGATTCAAATCAAATCTTTTACATTTGTGAGTAAAATACACAAATTCCCTAAACGTCCAGACATAAATGAAACCGTTTGCACCCATCAGGTAAAGGAGTTTTTCAATGAAGACAATAGAAAATCAACCAAATGAATTAAAACGGAGCATGAAAGCAAGACATTTATTTATGATTTCAATAGGGGGATGTATTGGTACTGGCTTTTTCATTGGTTCAGGCTACACCATTCATGAAGCTGGGGCCATCGGGGCTATCCTCTCATACATAGTCGGTGGTTTTATCATGTATTTAACGATGCTTTGTCTCGGGGAACTATCGGTTGCTATGCCTGTTTCCGGTTCGTTTCAGACATATGCGACTAAATTCATCGGTCCTGGAACCGGCTTTGCCATAGGATGGCTTTACTGGTTAGGTTGGGCTGTTACGGTTGCCTTGGAGTTTTTGGCAGCTGGACAGCTTATGCAGAGATGGTTCCCTGAATCACCCGTTTGGATGTGGTGTGCAATCTTTGCTTTACTCATATTTTTACTGAACGCATTATCAGCAAAGGCATTTGGCGAATCTGAATTTGTTTTTTCCAGCATAAAAGTATTGGCCATAATCCTGTTTATCGTAGTTGGCGGTGCTGCCATGTTTGGACTTATTGATATGAAAGGTGGACAAGAAGCACCATTTTTCTCCAACTTTTTCAGCGAAGGCCTCTTCCCGAATGGAATATCGGCCCTGCTTATCACAATGATTACAGTGAACTTTTCCTTCCAGGGCACAGAGCTAATCGGAATTGCCGCGGGAGAAAGTGAAAATCCAGAAAAGGTCATACCTAAATCGATCAAACAAACCGTTTGGCGTACCCTTTTCTTCTTCGTTCTTTCTGTCTCTGTTCTTTCAGCTTTGATTCCAAGGGAACAGGCAGGAATCGTTGAAAGTCCGTTCGTTGTTGTTCTGGATAGTATCGGTGTTCCTTATGCGGCTGATATTATGAACTTCATCATTCTTATAGCGCTTTTGTCTGTTGCAAACTCCGGCCTTTATGCGGCAACACGTATGCTTTACTCGCTTTCTAAGGAAGGCATGGCAAGTCCAAAGCTCGGTATGGTAAATAATCGAGGAATTCCGCTTAATGCCTTACTTATCACCCTTGCAATAGCTGGTTTGTCTTTACTTTCAAGTGTAGTAGCCGCCAAAACAGTGTTTGTTTTTCTTCTCTCCCTTGCAGGATTAGGAGCACAAATTGGCTGGATTGCCATCGCGGCTTGTCTTCTTGCTTTCAGAAGATCATATATCCGCAATGGTGGACAGGTGGAAGACTTGAAATTCAAAGTACCGCTATATCCATTCATTCCCATGCTTGCCTTGATAGCAAACTGCATCGTCATGATCAGTCTAGCGTTTGTTCCTGAGCAGCGAATGGCCCTTTATTGCGGGGGAACGTTCTTCATTGCTTGTTATGCGGTTTATCACTTTAGAGTGAAGAAAAACAAGAAAGTGGAATCTCCAATGCAGGAGGTTGAATTAACTGCCGGTAAAAAAATGGTCATTTAAATCTAACCGGATTGTTTGGGAAGAAAAAATGGTGATAATCTTTGTTACCATACTTCCATAAGATCAATGCTATAGAAAGAAAAAATGCCCTGGAGATTTCCTAAATCCAGGGCATTTTTTTTACAATTCTGGCATACCCATCACCTAGGTAGCAATCATATGCTAGATAACTTCACATGAGGTTCCCCATTTTTTATTTTCATGGACAAAAATGGTACATCCCCTGTCATTGGAAGGGTATATATAATAGGAAGGTAAATTTTCTTGTTCTATTTCTTGTGAGATTTATCGAGCACAACAAAAAATCATCGTAATCGATGATTTTATTCTGTTGCATATTCTTTTAATCTAGGCAGGATTGGCTCTAAAATTTCCTTGGCTATGTAATCAGTATCCAATCCAATGAACCGTTCACTTTCTAATTCGACCGATCTCGCCTGCTCCGGATCATTGCAAAAAATAAACGAAATGATTCCGTCATCTTCAGTCATGTCCACATATTTAAATGTAATGTCATGTTCTGTAAGACAACTTTCAAACGCAATGCACAATTCATCTATATTTGATTGACTAATAGATGTGAATTTCATATTGATCATCCCCTCTGCTAAAGGATAGCAAAATATAGCATGAATTACAAAACGAAAGTAAGAATCAAACTCCATCGAATGATGTATGATTCATCATGCTCTCCTGCCCGAATTAAGCCTGTTGAACCAACATGACCCATTTATGCGCAGAATAAAATTAATTTTATTAGCCTTTCATGTCTTTGACTTCAAAAGAAATGAAATCAACATAAATGAATGAAGCGTTTTTGGATGGTGGTGGAGGGTGTGTTAATAAAATCTTTACAAAAAAAACAATCCATTTCATCTCCCTTCCCCTTTCCCGTTTTAACTTTCAAATAAAGGATATCTTAGTATTTCGCTAGACAATAACGGAGTACGTATCACCGCTTAATGGAGTTCATGATGAATAATCCATGGCATGTCTCATATCTTTATACAAACACCTTGTTAGGAGTGGGGCATCATGAAGTCTTTTTATAAAGGAACGCTCATTTTGATTGTTGCAGCGTTTTTTGGTGAATGCATCGAATTTTTAGTGAACATGATCCTAGCCAGGGAGTTACACGAAGAAGGCATGGGGTTATATATGTCCCTATTGCCTATTTTCTTTTTGATATATGTGATTGCCAGCCTTGAATTACATATTTCCATTTCAAAATTCGTTGCAGAAAATAAGCAGGCATTGCATTATAACCTGATCATTCATGCCCTTAAAATGGCTGCAGTCGTCGTGTTGGTTATGTGTGTAGTCATGCCTTTCATCCTTTCCTATTCATCGATTATGGACAAATATCATCCTTATATTAAGTGGTTGCTCATCGCCTCAATCCCCATCGTTGCATTTTCGTCGATTGCAAGAGGCTATTTCATGGGTGTCCAACAAATGGGGAAGATAGCTTTGTCCAACTTTTTAAAAGATGTCATTCAGTTTGGATTGCTTTTCCTACTCTTTAACTTATTTCATTTTAACCAAGAAAAGTCTCTGTTGATGGCCTTTTTTGTTTTGATAGGCAGTGAGTTCCTCGTTTTCCTTTACTTGATCAACCTTCTGATCCTTCAAATGCGAATCATGGGACGCGGTATGAACTCACGAACAACTGGTAAACATGCACGACAAACCTTATTGGCCGTTTCGCTGCCGACTATGGGGTTAAGGATCTTTCATGCGATAACAAATGCGATTCAACCTTTTTTGATTCATACAGCCCTTCTTTCAGCAGGATTCGGTGCTGTCGTGGCTACTGAGCATTTTGGGATGCTTACTGGTGTTGCGATGACAATCGGCTTTTTTCCGGCTTTTATCGCGCATTCCCTCATGATCATGCTCATTCCGAATGTATCGAATGCGTACAAGAAGCAAGATAAGGAAAAATTAAGGGTCTTATTGCAAAAATCGATGTCATTTACCGTATTGTATGGAGTTCCCGCGGTGTTCTTCATTTATTTCTTTGCGGAACCTTTGACCTCGCTCTTTTTTTCTTCAACATCCGCCGCTTACTATGTAAAATTATTATGTCCCTATTTCCTGTTTCATTTTTTTGTCATTCCCATGCAAGCCTATCTTATCGGCTTAGGTTTAGTGAAAGATGCTTTCATCCATACAGTATGGTCCCATATCGTTTCATTTTTAATGATGTATATCCTAGGCTCTCAAGCTTCACTTAATATGGGAGGCATCATTATAGGAATGAATACAGGAGCAGTTTTGCTAACTCTGATGCACTACTTGACCATTTGCAAAAAGATTGGGATAAGCATCTTATTAACGAAATCCAGATCCATATCAATAAAGTGATAGGCAGGATGATCCATCTAATTCAAAAGCAGCAAAAAACAGTACTTTAATTAAGCAAGTACCTCTGCAAAATTCCATTCGTTTATGTGTTTCTAAGGATTTAACATAAAAATATTGAGCCTACCCCTGTACATATCACCGTAGTTGCTGTATATTTCAACATACTTGGGTAATAATCAAGTAAAATGGTTTAAACGAACCATACAATAGTAATGGAGTGATTTCATGAGTAAAGCTAAGGCTAAGAGTGGGACAGGTAAAGGTACGGGCACAGGAACAGGCAAAAAGGGCTGGAATCGTTGGAAAACGGGTGCCAACAAGAAAAAAAGCGCCAAGCCATATGTAAGTAAAGGCGTCAAACATTCCAATGACTCCAAGTCAGCGGGCCAACCTGACAAGGCTGAAAAATAATTGTTTCGATTAAATCCACACAAGACATATGTTCCATATTCTCATACAGGGTGTTAAGAGATCTGTATGAGAGAAATGGGTCTAATTTTTATATATAACCGGGTAACCCCAATTATATAGCTTTACATACTAGTAAAAAGACACTCCCCATCCAGGTAGTGTCTTTCTTGTTTTATTCTGATCTTTTTACCTGCTTTGGCTCGTCGGATTGATTGAATTGATTTTTTTCGAAGGAAAATCTGTGCGAAAGCCGTTAGTAGTAGCTTTTTTAACAGAGTTTGTAACTGAATGTATCGCTTCCCCGACATCCTGAGCAGAATCCAAAAGCGGTTCCACCGTTTTCATTTTAGATTTAACATCATCAGTGATTTCGTTTGCTGTTTGCAATAGTTGTTTCGATTCGTCAGATAGATCGTGGATGGCATTTCTCACTTCAACCAATGTTTGATTGGCTTCTCCTATCGTAACCATTCCCTTTTGAAGTGTACTGATCAAAAAAACTACCAACCAAATGAACGCTAAAGCAATTGCGGCCACACTATATTCGATAATCATGATAACGCTCCCCTCTAAAGTAAATGTAAAAGCGTTTAATCAAATATGTTAGTGGATCCCAGGGTGTCTTGTTTTTTTATGTGGCTCGTACTATTTTATTTTTATTTGTACGTCCTCAGCTTTTGCTTGAGTGGAAGAAACTGTCGGAGTGGACAGAAGATCTTTCGTGTTATTTAAACTGGCTTCTTTCATGGAATGGGTTACATTATGAATCATTTCCCCAACATCTTGAGCGGATTCCAGCAAGGGATCGACATTTTCCATCTTGCCTTTTACATCTGTCGTTATTTGATTAGCAGAGTGGATCAATTGTTTGGACTCATGCGTCAATCCATGAACTGCATTCCTTACCTCTGCAAGTGTCTTATTTGTTTCCTCGAGCGTTTCCATTCCTTTACGCAGCGTCTGGTTGACATTATATATCAAATACACAACGGCTCCAGAAACACTTGCCACACTTAATTTAATGAACATGTGCATTTATCCACCCCCTTCATCTAAATTTATGCTAGTACCCATTTATTCATTCCCTAAAGTCCAAGCTTTGTCCGGTCACTTGAATTAATAGATTGGAATATGCTTTCTTTGTCTTTTTTGCTATCGGTTAGATGATTAAGTGAAATAGGGGCAAAGCCAACATTTTAACAAAAAATATGCTAAGGATAATGTACGATAAAAGGGTAAATCGGCTAGATGTGTTGATTAGGATAAGTGGACTGGTTTTTCTTCTAATTTGTTATTAGTGGGCGGAGGAAATTAAGTGTTGTTCCTTGATCATAGTTATAAATATACTCTCCTAAAAAGTTAATATGTTCCCATCCTAACGGAGAAGTTTGTTTTGATAATTTCATCGTCAGTTTTTTGTATTCAATAGCTTTTGATAAATAAACGGTATACCAGATACTTTAATATCATTTATGATGATTTTAAGTGCACTAGCAAGTTGCAATTGATTTTTTAGTACCCTCTCCCGAAGTTCTCCATGCTTTCCAAAGAAAATAGTCCTAGCTAACCCTGCATTTCTTCTCCTTTGTTTAATCCTTTCTAGATTTCCCTTCTTAATAATCACTTGAAATGTAGTCTAAAATAAATATGGTTTTCTCAATTCTCCCCCATTTCTCGTAAGGCTTTAGCTATACTATTTTGACGAGAATAAGAACCTAATTTACCCATAGCCGTTGAAGTGTCAATATGATCAACTATTGAACTAACTCCTGAAAAGTATTACTTATTTCAATGAAGTGTTTTGTAGAGCGTGAAATACGATCTAATTTATGTCTTCATTTCGTAATACCTTCCATCATTCATCTAGTTGTGGTCGTTCCTTTTTTGCACCGGACACCTTATTTTTTCACACCCGAATTTTTTAAGTGCTTCTAATTGTAACTCCAGGTTTTGTTCGTGTGTCGGTACCCGTCCATATCCAAAAATCATGATTCATTACCCCTGTTAATATTTGAATTCATAATATTATTGGAACAAAAAGGAAACAGATTGACAGGACACCATTTGGTGTTGTATTATCAAAGCAACACCAAATGGTGTCCAATTAGGAGTTAGTCTTTTGGAAAGTTTGGAACCCGAATAAGTTTCACTTCAATCAATTATGAGGAGGAAACAAATGAGTAAAATTATCGTTACGGAAACAGCCGCAAAAGTAGAAGCCCAGCCCCGAGGAAAAATGATTGCTTATTGGTCAGTGACATTACTACTCGCAGCATCTGTTATGTTAAGTGGTATCGGGCAACTTATGCAATATGGGGGAAACATCGAGTTAGTGACGAATCTTGGTTACCCATTATACGTCTTGACCATTCTCGGGACTTGGAAAGTGCTTGGAGCCATCGCTCTCGTCTTGCCAGGTTTTCCTCGGCTTAAAGAATGGGTTCACGCTGGTATCTTCTTTTTAATGACTGGTGCGGCTTTATCTCATGCGTTTGCTAACGATAATGGTGATTTCGGGTTTTCTATTATCCTTCCGCTTTTTTATGCTGCACTTAATATCGCCTCGTGGGCGTTACGTCCGAAGAGCCGCAAACTCTAGGAAGTTGGTGAAATGAACGTAAGACCCTTCGTACCATCAATAGATCTCTACTACAGAAAATCTTATTTGGGAGGGAGTGTTGTGAGTGAGAACAACAGATTACGTGATGTGTTTGACGCGATTGCAGATCCAACTAGGCGCCGACTGATTCGTCTGTTAGCAGAGGCAGAGGAAATACCGCTTCATGAATTAACGGCACAGTTTCAAATGGGCCGTACAGCGGTATCCAAGCATTTGACAATCCTTAAAGAGGCCGGCCTTGTATTTGACCGAAAAGTCGGCAGAGAAACGCGATTTAGGCTAAACGCCCATCCACTCAGAGAAATTCAAGATTGGGTGGCTGATTACAGTAAGTTCTGGAGCACGAATATGTTGCGCTTGAAGCAACTTTTAGAGGAGGAAGAAGAATGAGTTTAACATTATCATTGGATTTTCAGTACACGACATCGATTGAGAAGCTTTGGTCCGCCATAACCGATTCAAGCAAGCTTGCCAAGTGGGTGGTCAACATCCACAGCGGTCAGGCGATGGAAAATGATTTTAAGCCCGTCATAGGACACCGTTTTCAATTTCGCACACCGCCGACCGAATATTGGGATGGAATTGTTGAAGGCGAAGTGCTTATCGTGGACGAACCAAACCGGTTGTCCTATACTTGGGCCAGTGGAGGAGAGAAGCACACAATCATCTGGACGCTGCAGGATTTAGGCGACGGAAAGGTTAACCTTCATCTTGAACAAACCGGAATCTCCAATGCTCAAGCCCTCAATGGAGCCAAGTATGGCTGGAGTAAGTGGTGCGGCGAGCTTGAAAAAGTGCTGGAACAATAACCGCATTCGGTACTAACTATCCCCTCCCTCCATGCTAAATTATTGGAGAAATTTAATTCAGACAAATTGAAAACCTTCCATTTGAAGCAAACTAGACTTAATACTCTAATGGGAGGTTTTGTCATGATTTTAAGTGAGTCGTGGCGACTGTAATCGCAAGCCAGATGGGACGGAATTGCAGGATATTGTGATGATTACAGGGCTGACCAACCAATTCTACCGAGCACTAATAAGGTTAGGGACTAGATGTCAATTGTGGAGAAATTAAGAATGATCATTCATGACTGTCAGCTTATCGAAAAATTAAAGAGGAGAGTTCCTTGATGACAAATAGTAGAATGAATCCTAAGGTTGATGAATTTTTAAGTAAAGCTAAAAATTGGAACGAAGAATATGAGAAGTTGAGGAATATCGTTCTTGACTGTGAGCTGACCGAAGAATTTAAGTGGATGCATCCTTGTTACACGTTTGAGAAAAAAAACGTAGTTTTAATACATGGATTTAAAGAATATTGTGCGCTTTTGTTTCACAAAGGTGCCTTGTTACAGGATGCCAATGGGATTCTAATCCAACAAACGGAGAATGTACAGGCGGCGCGTCAGATTCGGTTCACCAATGTTCAAGAAATAGTTGAAATGGAAACCATCTTGAAAGCCTATATTCATGATGCCATTGAAGTTGAAAAAGCCGGTTTGGAAGTGGAATTAAAGAAGACGGCAGACTTCATAATTCCTGATGAATTTCAAAATAAATTAGATGAAATCCCTGCCTTGAAAATTGCTTTTGAAGCATTGACGCCGGGACGGCAAAGAGCATACATTCGTTATTTTTCTGAACCCAAACAATCCAAAACTCGAGTATCAAGAGTTGGAAAATATATCCAGGAAATTCTCAATGGAAAGGGATTAAATGATTGATTCTTTGCACTCCTTTTGATGGCTTGCAGGTATCAGTGATACATGCAAGCCTTAATAGTCATACTAAATAGCATGAAATGACTACTTATAAAAGCTAAAAAGTGAGCTGCTACTCCCTCCTCCAATAGGTGAGTCGGCTCACTTTTTTATTTGAGTAACTTTGAGGTTCACATTTACAACAAGCACACTCTTTCAAAAGGAGGTAAAACAATTTATGAAGAATTAATAGTGTGAGCAAAAGTGAGTCTTCTACTCCAGCTGAAAAATCGGGTAGAGAGGTGCTTTTTTTCGCAAGGTCATCGTGGTAATCGTACATAATTTCTTGAAAACAGCCTCTTTTTTTAATTCTTTTTTCTTCCCTCTTGTTTACCTATATATTGGTTCCAATGAAATAGTGAGTGACGATTATAAAGTATATTCTGGCGAGGTGATTGTTAAAATTATCATTATTCAGTTTATTCGTTTCTTTCCTTTTCAAAAACGGTTTCCAGCCGTTTCAGCCTATTATATTTTAAAAATATACAAAAATAAATATACAAACCCGTCCTATTAGGCACACTACTATTAAAAACAGGAGGATACTATGACACCTCGTAATGTTCCAGCTAAAGATGAAATGAAAGTGAAAGAATCGCCTGCTTCGCCTGTTAAGGAAAGTGAAATAGCCCAACTCAGCCGATTGTTAGGAGCGGTCATGAGATATTTATCAGATGATGAGCAAGAAGAAATTGATATAGAATATCTTCTTGAAAATACCGAGGGTTTACGGGATTGGTGGAACAACTATAGGGAGCTTGACCGAAAAAGGGTCGAAGAAGAAATAAAAAATTCCCTGACCGATTTATCTCTGGAAGAACTTGAAACCATCCGCGAACAAATCCGTCATAAGGAAGAATAAAAAAACCTGCAAAGGATTAACCTTACAGGATCCTACTATATAGCAGAGCATTTTATTGAAACATCATGCCGTTCAAACAACAGGACCTTCATTAAACCAATCGTTTGGAATGATTCATCCGAAGAATCCCGATTAATTTCCGTTAAATGAGAGCTTTAATTCTAGTTGGTCAACCATGGAATCAACTAATGCATGCAATGGATGTACTATCGTATTTCCGGTCTGACCCTCATACGTATTCGCTGCTTCAACCATGGAAAGTTGCGCTACCGAAAGGGGTCTTTTTTCACGATTAAACTGGAGTAGGAAATTCACGATTTCCTGGTTATATTTTTCACCTAACCCCTGCATAATCAATTCGAAGGTGTTGTCGATGATGATAATTTCAACATCAACAGCCACATCCCCATATTTTTTTGCGTGGGCATGTAAACGTTTTATTGTTCCTTCAACTGTAGCAGGGTTCGTGAAAAGGATGATTTGCGGTTGCTGCAACTGACAAATTAGTTCAAAATATGGTTCATCGATTTTAATGATAGGCAGAGATAAAGATAGTTGTTCTTCGTTTAATAAAGCGATGTAGTTCGTACAGGTTATCAGGATGGCATCCACATTACATTCGGCAATCCATTCAATTTGTTCTTTGACTCTTTTTTGAGCATCCGAATACATAAACTCCTCACCTATTCCCACCCGATGCATCAATCCTGGGTCTACAAAATGAAGCCATTCAATATCGAATTGGGAGAACGCTTTTTCTATGTATTCTACATTTGAATAATGAGCATGCAAACAGCCTATCCTTTTTCTCATGAACATCCCGCTTTCACCAGACAGATTTCTAATCATTCTAACACAAAAGACAGCATTCCTTTGTTTTTTCTTATGCCGTTTCCCTCCTGCTTTAATCGAAGGCGAACAAATATCCATCATGCTTGTTGGGAATGAACCGGGCCCCCGAGCATATATTTATCAAGCAAGTGGCATCATCATAAAAATGAAACTGCTGGACGCAACCAATGAAGAGAACATCATGTCAAAAGAGATGATCATGTTAAGTCATATGAAAATCCTTATATTTGGAGAGTGTTCATTATTCTATATTTAATCGCGATTCTTTTTCCGCCATTAGCCGTATTATTAGCGGGTAAACCCATTCAGGCTGTGTTTAATTTAATCCTCACCCTATTTTTCTATGTCCCTGGTTTAATTCATGCCATCTTAGTTGTGCATGATAAGAAAGCTGATAAGCGAATGAAGCTGCAAACTGCACTAATTGCTAAATCGAAACGAAATGAATAAGCTTATCTATACAACCATACTTCAACCCGAATCCGTACACTGAAGGTGCCCGTTTTTCGGGTTGTTCGATCGGTTTAATTGTATCTGTGCGTCTTCCTATGCCCTCTATGGTAACAAGCATCACATATATGAAAACGAGAGTCATCGGGCAACTTTTTTCCACAACGCTTGCATTTTTTTTGATAATTCAGCATTTCATCTTTTAATTGATCATGAACGCCATCACTGATTTCTTCACGAATACGCTCCCAATAAACTGCTTCAGTCCTCTTGCCCATCCGATATAAAAATAATAAATGAAGGCCTATCGCTTTATAAGAAAGTTCCAATTCCTCGAGATTTCTAGTCTTGATGATCGGTTCAGGAAGATCACTGCTTTCGGCTATCGCCTCGACCGTTTCCAGCCATTGCCTGATGAGACTTGGTTCTTTGGCTGAAAAAGGGATATGCAGGAAACCATATAAATCCATTAAGGAAAAACGCGCTTCGATTTCGGTATCACGTATTAGCTCGTAAAGCTCCCTTTCTTCCGATAGCGCAGCTTTTTTCGTCCCTTTAGGCGGCTCAAACCTTTCCCACATTTCGAAAAATGTTCCTAGGTTTCGGTAATACTTTTGAAATCGTTCAAATACAGCAGAGGTTGGGGCGATCGTAAAGGTTTGAACTGGCTCATCTACTTGTTCCAGCAACTTATTCATGATTTTGATCTCTGCTGTGAATGCAACCTTACCAGTGTCATATATACCTTTTCTCCCCGCTCGACCTGCGATTTGTTTAACTTCTTGTGAAGTCAATCTCCTTCTTCGTGTCCCGTCGAACTTTTCATTTTCAAGAAAGACAATGCGGCGTATTGGCAAGTTCAATCCCATTCCTATCGCATCTGTGGCAACGACGACTGATGTTTCACCGCGATTGAACAGCTCTATTTGCCGTTTTCTATTTTCGGGAGGCATACTGCCGTATATCATGCTCACATTATGTCCACTTTCTTTTAGGCGGGACGCCGTTTCCAGAACCTGCCTTCTCGAAAAGCAAATGAGTGCATCCCCTTTTTTGGTATACTTTAACCCAAATTCCTTTTGTTCTACTTCAAGCGGTATCTCCCGCCTATATTCGTGGAGTTCCAGATCTGCTTCATTCAAAAGGTTCAGAAGCATCACTTTGATATTCTTGCTCCCGATAATGTGTACTTCTTTCGCATTTGCTTGCGTGATTGCCCGAAACCATGAAAAGCCTCGATCTTTATCTGCAATCATTTGGGATTCATCTATAACGATTACTTCATGGTAGTCTTTTTCATGAAACATCTCAACGGTACTAGAAATGTGATTTGCACCCTCTACCGCCTTTTCTTCTTCACCGGTCTTTAATGAACAAGGAACTCCATCCGCATTTAACTTGTCAAACACTTCTAGTGCCAGCAGTCTAAGGGGAGCTAAATACAAGCCGCTTTCCGCTTCTTTCATTTTTTGTAAGGCCTGATGCGTCTTACCGGTATTTGTCTCCCCGATATGCAATACATATCTAACTTTTTTCCCTAAGGATGGAGTATAGGCCTTTCCTATAATGTCATCGATCATCCTTTGCTCTTCTGCCTGCTTCTTGGCTAGTTCTGCCAATGCTTCAGCTTTTCTTCTTTCTCTGTTCGCCTCGTCCTTTTCAAATATTTCCTCGTGCAATGTTTCATTAAAAGGAACTCCCTCAAGGTTCAGTAAATCAGAAACGTATTCTTCTTGAAGTTCGTCAAAACAGGCCTGGGACAAATCAGCCAATTCATCCCGCAAAATACCCTGCAGGACTTCAACCGTCAACCTCTCCCCATATGACTCCAAAAAATCATGATGAAGGGCAGCCGGTAATTGGTTCAAGTAATTTTCAGGCGCAATTTTTACAATGAAATCCGAAACTAACCTCTCATACCGATAGAAGTAATTTTCATATTCATAACGGTTCCTTCCCCAATCGAATAACGAATGGATATCGCCTGTCAACTCTTCAAAAAAATCAGTGACCATTATATATTCGGTTGCTTGAAATCCCCCTTCTTCAACTAATTTCTCTTCAAGCAAGTATGGATCGACGTATTGGAATTTAGGCTTATTATGAAGATCAGCTGCCAAAATCCCGGCAATATAATGCCTGACATGTAAATATAAAGGCAGTGAGCGTTCTTCAAAAAATGCATTAGCTCCTTCTTGAAGTCTTTCTCGTATCTTCCACCGTTTCTTAGCTCTAAGCTGTTCTTCTTGTCGTTTGAAGAAGTTTTCCCTTGCCTTTTTATATCGCTTCTCCCAATCTTCTTTATTTACAGCAAAGCATTCGTTCATCCACGTTAAAGCATTAAAGGGACGGTACTTCCTTAATTCGTTGCGAAACATACTATTGATCAGCTTGTGATCTGAACCTTCCGTTACAAAGCCCCTTTCGTTTAGAAAAAGCTTTTTTTCCTTTCTGGGCACATCGTTTGATGCTTTATTTAACCAAACATTTATCCAAATTTGCCCAATGAACGACATCCTGTCGGATATATATGTTGCATATGAAGGCAATGTCTCTTGATTCTCTAAATAAAAATCCATATCCTGGATGATTTTTTCCTTTGTATTCTCTATAGCAATAGGGTATATACTTTCTAATTTTCCCATAATGATCCCCTTTTGAATGATCCTGTATGTACGTAAGTCTTACCTTTTATTCTCTCCAAAACATTTCTTTCAATGAGCACGATACCTTCGTTTTCTCTATATAATTCAGACGGCTCATTAATCATGAGGAGCGGAAATGTCGCGGTTTTATTAAATGATAAATTAGACAAGATGGTTTAGATAAGATACTCTTGCCATTTCATGTATCGTATATTGCATGAGAACCAGACTTAAGAAAAATGAAATTTAAAAAATAGCCGAAAATCATATAGAAATATGGAGACAGTCCATTACACGATCTCGATAATCCATCAATGGAATCACTCCAACCTCTTATTTGAGTTTAGTGGAAATCTGGACAACTGTCACGGTTTTGGCTTGAAGCCAATCATTATTCCGAATTTGAAAGAACATGCTTTGACTAGTGACCACCCTCTAACGAAATTTATAGGAATGTGTGTTTTATGAGGGTTCTTGAAATCATAGGTTCATGATGTGCATTCGAGAAAAACTCTTTTATTCATTGGAGTTTTGACAGTTCAAACGATCGTGCTTGGAAATCGGATATCAGGAGTCTTTTTATCACGTCTTTACAATGGGAACTTCATTTATATTTGTAATATTCCATTGGATGTGGAGACGCCATTCTTAAGTCTGAATGACTTTTACATACTTTACAAGGTGGCAGTCATGTCAGGGCGTATCGGTGGTGATGTATTCATTGTATTATTTCATTCATCGTAATGTGAGTATTTAATGAAAAGCACTAAGGAAAACGCTGAATGATTATTGTAACATTCATCCACCATGCTCAATCTCAATAAGGGAAATGGTTAATTCGTTTCAATCAGAGATAAGCTTTTATCCTAATAAAATGAAGTCCCTCATGAAAAGAATCGATTGTACAATGATTTGGCAAAAGAGCTTCGTCGCAATAATATTCATACTTGCAAGTTGCGATTTTCAAAAAAAAAACCGTTCTCCATTGAGAGACCGGCTTTCCTTTATCTTAAAAAAATCCAACGTTTTGCTTTCAACCTTTGCAGTAGCCTAAGGAGATCGGCATTTTCCTTATGTATCCGTTTCTCGGATGGTGAAGCAGAGGGGGCCGGGATGTTCACTCTCTCGGGTTTTTTGTTCATATTCTAAAAAGACCCTTCCTATACTGTAGTTTTAAATAGTATATGCGGGTTCTCCTCTAAATATCATTCAGGCTAAGGAAAAACCTCTGCCCTGATCCTTATAAAACATTTTTTAACATGCTGAAGCGTGCAGTTTTTTCTTTTTGTTTCAGGATAATGCGTTCGTTCTGTTTCATCACTTTTTTAGTATGGGGGCTTAACCCTACATCTGGTATCTTTACCTGTGGTTTAATTACGGCAACTGAAACTTCACTTCCGGCTTTATCATAAATGCTCATTTAACCTTCACCACCTGGATTTTGTTTTATGACCATATCGAACATCATGATCAATAATGCTATTAATAAACAATCGACTTCTGAAACGAAGCTTTCTGATTTAACGTCTAGGATATAAGGTTCCATCAAAATACTTACAGGCTGAAGAGCCATTTTTTCTTCATCATTATAATACGTATCTTCTCTTTCCAATGTAGCACGAATGGTACTGCCATTCAAGTTCGGATGCCCATTTATCACCAATTGCTTGTCCTGTTCCGTTTTGAAAGAAAGAATTTTCACGTTCATCCCTTCCTTGGCTGCATATGCTTGAAGGAGAATGCTCAAATAAGCCAAGTATTCCTTATTTGTTTGATAAAACTCAGGAATCCCTTCTTTTTTCAATAGGTGAAACATATTCTTGACCTTTTCCCTATTGTCCGTTAATAGTTTGTCACTTTCCGCCACTGCTTTAGTTGCATAGGATAATTCATTATCGCCGATTTTGGATATATACATGCTCAAGAACACAAACATATCAATCAGGATGAATACAATGGCCATAATCAAAAAGTTTTTCCACTCGTTGAAAATACTCATTGGATAGAAATTCCAGTAAATCAGTGCTCCTAGTATAAAAATGACATACCAGGTTTTTCGAATCGCTTCAATCTTTTTACTTACCTTGTCTTTATATTTCCAAGAAAGAATGACATAGGCCAATAAAGCAAAAAATACTACCCATACAAAGACTCTGAAAAACGTTAACAATCGTATTATCACCTTACCCCTCATACGCCGGTTACATAACTTATCACTCTCTATATATTATTCATTATTTATACCTCTTTTCCCTGCTTACGGAGTGTGAAACTTATACACTGGTCTTAGGAGTTTTCATCCGCTTGAAGAACACTTCCCATTTTCACCACCTCGTAGTCACCGCAAATATTTATGGGACATTGCAGTAAATAACCTTACCTTTTCTGTGATATGATAAGTTAACGAAAAGGTCTGATTCATATTGGAGGAATATATTCATGCTGAAAATTTTAAAAATCCTCATTTCTTTTTTTATTTTATTGTTACTTTTCCTTAAGCTCTATCCACCTCTAGGGAGACGTACCTCCAAAGAAAAAGCGAAAAGTTTCAATGAGATAGAGCATTTTGCCAATTGGAAATTCCTCAATCAGATTCCTGCCAGTCAAGCGATGAGTCTTAAACATACTGGTTCGATATTACGGGATTACATAAAAGGCAATCCGAGAAGGAGGCCTGACCACCCAATCGTAATGGGTACAAAAGGACCTGCATCTGTGAATTCCAATAAAGTCACCTGGTTTGGTCATTCTGCATTCATGTTGGAATTAGATGGGAAAACAATTTTAGTGGATCCTATGTTTGGTAAAGCGCCCACTCCATTTCCTTGGTTTGGGAACAAGCGGTTTAGCGGAGAGCTGCCTTTGGATTTGGATAGTCTGCCTCCTATCGATGCCGTTCTACTCTCACATGACCACTACGATCATTTGGATTATTTCTCTATAAAGAAACTAAAAGATAGGGTCGGTTCGTTCATAGTACCGCTCGGTGTCGGAGGACATCTTGAGAGATGGGGTGTAAAAAAAGAGCTGATTTCTGAACATAATTGGTGGGATGAAGTTACATTCAAGGATTTGCAATTTGTTTGTACACCTGCAAGACATTTTTCTGGAAGAAGTTTACGTGATGGCAATTCGACGCTTTGGTGCTCTTGGGTAATTAATGGCCATGAAGAAAAGGTATTTTTCAGCGGCGATAGTGGATATGGTAGCCATTTTAAAGAAATCGGCGAAAAATACGGTCCTTTTGATTTAACATTAATGGAATGCGGCCAATATGATGAGCGCTGGTCCACCATCCATATGATGCCTGAGGAAACGGTACAAGCGCACATCGATGTACAAGGAAAACTGATGATTCCCATTCATTGGGCTGGATTCACATTGTCATTTCATGACTGGACAGATCCAATAGAACGGGTAACAAAAGCGGCCAATGAACTTGATGTTCAGGTCAGTACCCCTCAACTAGGCGAACCAGTATTGATTGGGACAAAAGACTTCCCTCGAACAATCTGGTGGAAATAAAAAAGGTCCGTCCTTGAACTGCACCCCAATTGTTAGACAACATCTAACAATTGGAGGTGCAGTTTTTTTGACTAAATATACGATAGACGAAAAATTACATGCAGTT
>NZ_JBHXAS010000094.1:0-19183 GCF_042727425.1 Peribacillus sp. NPDC060253 | reverse complement strand
GTTATTATACCTTAAATATATATATCGGCTAGATTTGAGTTAGTTTTTACTGAACTGTTCTGAGAAAGTATGAAATAATTGCTTAACTCCGGAGACGAGTGGGAATTAAACTTGTCCTAATATGGGTAAATTAATAGGCAAAAAAAAGGTACTCTAATGGATGGTCAGCATAGATTAGGGGGAATCGGAGTATATACAAAAAAAACAAGTGCGATGTTAAATGTGCCCTTCCTAGCTTTTCACTGTTTGGATGAAGATGAAGAAATTAAATTTTTTGATATCAATAATACAAAAGCTAAAGGTATTGGATCTTCATTAAGCAGATATTTGAAAAGAAACAACGACAACCTTAGTTGGATTGCAACCCAACTTATTATTAATCCTGATAGTCCTTTTTACAGCATTGGAACTCTTATTGGTAAGAGAAATAAAGAAAAGCATATCACATTACAAAACATCCATAATGTTTTAAAATTATTGACGAGAAAGTCAGACTTATTTTGCCTAACCAATGGAACGATTACAAAAAATATAGATTAACTCATATAGTTTGTTTAAATGCTCTATCCATCGCTGGAAATCACATTATTTCAGAGAACTATAATTTTTCATCTAATCAATTGAACAATACTAAAATTTCTAAGAGTTTAACCCATATTCAAAACATTGATTGGTCAAGTGAGGGAAGTTTAAAATATTTGAAAGGAGTAAGTGGCTCAAATCTCTTAGCAGCAGATTTAGTTACCTCATTTAAAAATTAACTGATAAAAGGTTGTTTTATATGGAATTACCATGAATGAACTATATGCCAGCCTGAAGTCAGTCCGAACAAATGCCCGTTATGGGGGTTACCCGTAAGGTTAATCAGCTCACTAAAAGGAGAGCAAACCCTATAAAAGGTTTACCCCCAGTTTTTATTTGAAATTAAATTTATTAGACTCTAACATAGAAACTACGTTTTTAATTGTTAACTCACGTAACTTAACTTTTTTGTTTCAATAATCAGTTCCATAGAGTGAGCAACAGCAAATAAACCAATAGCCTTGACGTAATATCTCTTCTGTGTTTATTGATTGCCGATATGTAAACTTGTCGTCTGTTCTTTGTAAAATTGAAAGTATTATTTACTACGGTCAACCCCACTTTACTTTAGGATAGGGAGCGTAAGGTTTCTTTTCAAAATCTCACATTATGGGTCAGCCTAAAAATAGTTTTTTACACATATTCAGGAATTACCTGCTTAATCTCCTGTTCACCATTCTCTAATCCTTCTAACCATAGATCAACTAATTGGACCCCATTGATTAATTCAATATTTAACCCTTCAGCGTATTTCCGAGCATTTTTTGTGAAGTCTCCTGTTGTTATTACATAACCACTCTGTAATCCTTGTTTAATAATATTGGAATGAAGTATAGCTATTGCCTCAAAATCCAAGTCATCTTTATAACATTTAACTTGACCAAGATACTTTCCTTCTTTAGTTTCATGCTCAAAATCTACCCCATAATCACCAGATGGAGGAGTTACCCATGTATTTCCACCCCTTGATCTACCAAATACCTCAGCAACAAAAGACTCGAAAGCAATTGGATCTTGTTTAATAAAAATGGAATTATCTTTTATTAATTTTTTATCATCTGGATTTTCTTTTCTAAACCTAAGATACAGCCCCATTGCTAAAGTCCTTTTCATTTCATCACTTGTGTCTATATGGTGTGCTAGCAATGCAGCTTTGTAATGTTCCTTACTTTTTGTCAGACGAAACTGAATAAAAGCCCCAGCCAAAACAATGGCTACAATTAGCTCTATGATAAAAATTTTTACCGCCTCCTTTTATTAAAGGTATCGACAATTAATAAGGATTTTAAACGACAAAAGCCCTTTTTGGATAAAGGGCCTTATAACTATAATTATAATATACAAAAAAACCAAGAATGCTGGATTCAGGAAGACTTAGAATCTTTAGATAAGGGAGCACTAAAGACCCCTATCAAAATAATGAATATAAGGAGGGAGATGGCTGCAACTGCAAAGTTAAGGGTCAAAAGATCTAAGGCTTCTAAATCTAGAAATTTTGTAGCATTCTCAAAGGATGACGGTAATAGAAATTGATGAAATATTATATCAATCATTAAAAGGAGCAAACCCAGTAAAGAGTTTACCCTGTTATTAGTTTAATATTTATAACGAATTGTGAAAATTGGGTCATATTGCATTGAATATTGAAGTATATGTCGATCTACATTTGGAGTTTTATCGCTGTATTCCAATACTGGAGAAGGAATACCTTCAGGACTAATTGCTAATGTTTCACCATGTAATTGAGCTCCTATAGGAAGAATAATAATTACAGACATAGTGAATCGCCCTTGAGTGACAGTAAAGTTGCACTGAAGTGCAATAAGGTTAAAGTTCACCTTCATGATTCTTAAATGTTTTCCCATCATGGTAGTATAGTTAAGAGCCTATATGAACATTGTCGTTTTCTTTCAATTGACGAACAAGTTGCATAAACTATAAAAGTTAAATAAAATTAAAAGAAGCCGATGAAATCAGCTTCTTTTTGCAAATGTTTTATAATATTTTTACAATAATCGGATAAAGATAAGGCTCAATAGGTTCACTGATTTTTTCCCAATCAGTAATTTTGATTACAGGAAGCTCCTTCCCGTTATACGTCGTAATTTCTATTACACCATTTGCTTTGATCCATGTATCCTTGTCTAGGGAAGAAGCCTCTGGGAACTCTGAAAGAAATCCAATAATACTTGCATCTGCGACACAGTGAGTAATTAAAAATCTTGAAATTACCAGCTGATTTTGAGCAAATCCATCTTCTTTATAAACAAAGCCCTTTAATTCGATTTTTCTTCCCTTAAACTTATTAATATCTTTACTCATTTCTTCATAATAGGCTGCATAAACATAGTCATTCATCTCAATATTTTGGTTTTGTTCTAACTGTTGTATCAGTTGATTATATTCTTCCTCTGAGATTTCTTCCTGCTGGTTTTCTAGAAGAGCTGGGTCTACAGGGTTGTCATCTATAGAGGGATTAGCCTGACCATTTATGTTACTCTCTTCCATTACTTCTGGAGGGTTACTGTTTTCTTTATTTTTGTCTTCTTTAGGTGCTTGTTTTTGGTTTGACAGTGCCAGCATTGCCCCTTTCTTATTGGCAATAGAAGCATCGAGTACTTTGGCTGGAAGCAGAAACCCAGTTAGTAATGGAAACACAATAATAAAATACGAAATTAGTTTTTTTGTGTTAAAAGAAGAATCTCCATGATCATGGTTATGGTCGCAGTCATGGTCGTGCTGATCACAATGATGATAGCTGCTTTTCTTTACTTTCCATGTCCTTGTAATTTGAATAAAAAACAAAATCAAAAATATTACAGAAGCTACTTGGCTTAAACTTTCATATTTTGGGTTAATGAACTTTGTAATTTCACCGGTGAAATGAAGCTTAAATATGAGGGACGAAAAAGCTAGTAAAATTAAAGCTCTAGCAGCTTGCTGAAATTGGAGTTGCATGATTTTCCCCTCCTTATAAAAAGCTTTGCAGCAGCATTAAAGTGATAAACACCATAGAAACAACCAATGCTAGCAAAACCATAACAAATTTAAATCGAAAAACGCTCAGCATCAAAAGTGTGTTCTTTAAATCAATCATGGGTCCGAAAATTAAGAAGCCAAGGATTGATGAAACTGGAAAAATGCTGCTAAAGGAAGCTCCTATAAACGCGTCTGCTTCAGAACATAGAGATAAAACGTAAGCCAATCCCATCATAACAATTATAGAAGAAGCCGGACCGTTTCCAGCCTCCAACAAGGATTTTGCTGGCATATAGGTTTGTACAAAAGCAGCTAAAAAAGCTCCCATAACCAGGTATTTCCCCATATCAAAAAACTCATCAATTGAATGTGTGAGCATCGACCAAAAACGATTGGAAAGTGATTGATTTTTACTGTGATTATGGGTTGAAACAGAAATGATAGAAGCCTTAAATTGATTGCCTTTAAAAATCCAACCGACAGCAAAGGCAACCATTATAGCCACCAGAAAACCTAACCCCATACGCAATCCAGCAATTTTAAAATCGTTTCCAAATGCCATATATGTAGAAGCAATAACAATCGGGTTGATAAGAGGGCCTGTTAACATAAAACCCATCGCAGCCTGAATAGGTACTCCTTTTACAACTAAACGTCGGACAATGGGGACGATTCCACATTCACAGGCAGGAAACAGCGCTCCTACAATACAGCTCATGATTACAGCCATAACCTTATTCTTTGGTATCCACCTTTGAATATGTTCCTCAGTAACAAAGATTTGGATCACTCCAGCGATGAGGACCCCAATTAAAACAAAGGGCAGGGCTTCTATTAAAATACTTAGAAAAATAGTATTTAAATTTAACAATGACGGTGGAATAACAAAGGTATCTTTTATACTAGAACTGAAAGAAAACAGGAAAAGAGCTAGCGCTATTATGATAATACCGGTTATATCTATCATATAACCTCGAATAATCCGAATCATAGGTACCTCCCTTAAAATATAATGTAGTGCTTCTTCCATAAAATATATTAGAAAGTTGTAGAGTATGAATGAAAGATTTACTTAATAATATATAGCAAACTTTAACAATTAAATTCACATGACTAATAGTAAAGAAAGCCCTGCCACAAGAAGATGGAAGGGTTATGAAAGTTTTAGATTCTAGCTATGTTAAATATTTTTTCTCTTATACTATGTTTGATTTTATTCATTTAATGCTGTCTGAATGGTTTCTAGATTTTTTCTATTGATGCTAAAATAATCATCACCTTGTTTTATATTCTCCTCTGTTATCGCTTCTAGATTATGAAGAGTAAGAGACTTCGTACCGATTTCATTTTGAATCATCTCTGCAACTTTTGGAGTTAGATTCTGCTCGAAAATCACATAATGGACGCCATGTTCTGTTGATTCCTGAACGATTTCTTGTAATTCTTTCTGAGAAGGCTCCTGTGAAGGAGATAAACCTGAAATAGCAATCTCTTCAATTCCATATCGACTTTACCAATATCCATATGCAGCATGAGATACTAATAAATACTTCGTTTTGGAGTTGTCGACGGTTGATTTAAAATCTTGATTTAGTTTTTCTAAATCGCTTTTTAATTGAAGAAAATTAGATTCAAACTCTGAAACATGTTCTGGCATTATATCACTTAACGAATTTTTAATATTGTTAGCACGGTCAATGGCAAGAACAGGATCTAACCATACATGGGGATCCAAATCTACGTGGTCATGGCCATCGTCTTCATGCACATGATCTTCAGTTGCCCCTTCCTCTCCTTCGTGATCATCAGAATGTGTTTCCTCGCTTTCGTGTTCAAGTTCGTCAGAGTGTCTTTCTTCGCCTTCATGTTCATGTTCGTCAGAATGAGTTGAGTCTATGAGCTCAATTCATTCTGCTGCTTTTAAAATACTTACGTTTTCCTTTTTCAAGGTTTCAACTGCTTCTTCTGCAAAACCTTCAATCCCCACTCCAGTATAGAAGGTTTTTGTTTTTAAATCGTAATTATTACGTTTTAAATCTTAAAACTATTTTAGAGTAATGTAAAGGATTATTAGAGGATAGTAAAAATTAACATGTACTAAAACAGGAGACCGTAATTTCATTACGTCAAAAAACAAGAGAAACAACCCGGACGGATTAGTACTGATGAAAGATAGTCCACGCCTAAAAAGATCCACATTAAACCGTATAACAGGCTTCCAATATTGTTAATGAGCAGATTTTTCGCATAGTTGGTGATTCTACTTTATGGCAGCTCATATCTTAATATAGAAGTTTTTTAAGTTCACGTCTTATTAATATTTATTTTCGAGATCTTTTAATTGAGAGTAAACTTCCCTACTGTCTAGATTTTCTCCAATAATAACGAAATGATTTTTAAAAGCAATATCTTGTGGATAATAAGTAGGTACCCCGTATGTATATTGGAATAGATTAACTTTCCCTTTTTCTTCCTCGAATCGAACAAAGCCTTTTATTCGGTGAATTGTATCAGGAAGTTTCATTAACCAATTTTCAAAATCTGTTTTTTTAATTTCATTCGTAAAGGTATAGGTTAATGATTGGATATGCAAACGTTGATGAACATTCAACTTCTCAAATTCACAAATGGAATTACGATTGGAATAAGGAATACCTGATAATGATATGTTCGAAAAATTAGTTATATGAAGAGTTGCACCTGGATTTATTGATTTTAAATCAGCTTTAATTTGCTGTAATTCTTTTTTACTTAACCGAATAGTTTTATTGATGATCAAGGTATCTCCATGTTTTACTTGCTCTTCATATAAGCGATTCAGTTGAGGACTATTTCTGCTCCTTTGTAACCATCTGTCTGCATCAACCGTAGTTATAATTGAGCGTATGGATATACGGTCAGCAATGATAGGAGACAGACAAGCATCTAGGATTTCAATAGGATGGGCCACACCAGATGCCTCTATGTATATTACATCAGGTTGATGCATATGGAATAATGTTAATAAAGAGATTTCCAATTCATCTTTAGCCGTGCAACAGATACATCCATTCAACAATTCCTGTAGAGGAACCTTGTCACCTATTATGTCAGAATCAACGGATTTCTCGCCCAATTCATTCATTAAAACTGCCACTTTTCTTCCGCTACCTTTTTCATCCATTAATAGATTCTGCAACAAAGTAGTTTTTCCACTTCCGAGAAATCCACTTATGATAACTACCTCTACTTGTGCCATTTTAACTACTCCTTAATAAACATGTTACTTTAAAATTATGTTAGTAATAATATGTCTTTATTTGATGCAAACTTTTGTTTTCCTTTTTACTAGTTTTCATGTTTGCTCATTTTAAATAAACTTATTTCCGCAAAATTGAATACTTATCATATAATCTTACCTATTCATAAAAAGATTTATCTTATACATTCCAAGTAAATGGGTCTGGAAGCCTTGCCCAGTTGCTTTCTAGCTCACTTACCGTTAACAAGCACGCATCCAATTCTTTTGTGAGTTTCCTTGTGTTGATACCCATCCCAATGAAGACTAGCTTAGTATGACGATCTCCATACTCAATATCCCATTCCTTAAGGATTTGTGGTTCATTTTTAAATATCTCCTCTTGTTGTAGTTCCGATAGAGAGGCAACCCAATAAGACAATGGCTCAAGTGTCACTGATGGCCCTGCTTGTGAAAATAGCAAAGCTACATTATTTCTGGTCGCACACCATGCAATCCCTTTAGCACGTACGATTTCTTTAGGCATTGAATGTATCCAATTTGAAAATTTCTCTGAATTAAAAGGCAATCTTCTTGCATAAACAAACGATGATAATCCATATTCTTCGGTCTCGGGTGTATGTGCAGCATGCCCTTCATTTAATTCTTGAAGCCAACCTGCTGAGGCGCTTGCTTTATCAAAATCAAACAGTCTAGTATCCAAAATGTGTTTAGGATCTATCTGGCTATTTTCTGTACGAATCAGCTTAGCATCAGGTTGTAATGTACGTAATACATTCTCTAATTGATTTAAGTTTTCATTCTCTACCAAGTCACATTTATTAAGAATGAGTACATCGCAAAATTCTATTTGATCTATCAATAAATCAGCAATATTTCTATCATCACTCTCGCCTACTGCTTCCTTTCTATCCAGTAAGGAATCCCCTGATTGAAAATCATGCCAGAATCGATTCGCATCTACGACCGTAACCATAGTATCCAATTGGCAATATTCAGTTAAATCGATACCCATATTCTCATCTATATATGAAAATGTTTGTGCCACGGGAATAGGCTCGCTAATCCCGGTTGATTCTATAAGAATATAGTCAATATCTCCTGCTCTAGCCAACTTTTCTACCTCTTGAAGTAAGTCTTCACGCAAAGTACAGCAAATGCAGCCGTTGGACAATTCAACAAGCCTCTCTTCTACCCGAGAAATATGACCACCTTGTTTGACCAGTTCGCTATCAATATTTATTTCACTCATGTCATTTACTATCACTGCTACTTTTAATCCTAGGCTATTTTTTAAAATATGATTCAGTAAAGTTGTCTTTCCTGCCCCTAGATAACCACTTAATACGGTCACCGGAATTTTTTTCATTTTATTTCCCTCACCATCTAATAAATAGTAATCATTTCGATTTACATACTATGTTTTAGCATAAAGAATTTACGATTAAACTTGCAGCTTGACGTGCACCAGAAATATTACGTGCTATAGGACCCATTTCAAGTTCTGCTAATGCACCTGTCACATATAAGTTTTCTCCCCATTGTAAATTTTTTGAAACAATAGGATAACCGCATTCTGCACACCTTAAATGATATTTTTCTATAATAGGTTGTATTAGAGATTTACCGGGTAAAGATGATTCAAAACCAGTAGCTAATATTACCATTCCAAAGGTTCCGATTTTATTATTTTTATCGTCGAATAAGTGCACCCGTTTATCTTCTGCTTTTATCGCCATCACTTCATGATCGGCAACATGGATTGTTCCTTTTCTTATTCTATTTTTTAAGGTTGCATATAAATCTTGCGGAAGTGACCCTCTATGTCTGGCGTTTTTGATTTGTTCTCTTCGCATTCGGTAGTCCTTTATTTTTCGATAACCCGTCTGATTCTTTGGTCCAAGCCACGCTGGGTCACTATCAAAGGTATGGATTCGAAAGGGGTGCCTTTTTATTAATGTAACTTCAGCAGGAAAATGGTTTGACATTTTTACAGCTAGATGTGCAGCTGTAATCCCACCACCTATGATAGCAATAGGTGCCATAATTGAAGTGAAATCCAGTACTTTATCATCGAAAATATGTAATATCTTATCTGGGTTTTTTTTCTTCAAATCCCTTGCCCATTCAGGCCACATAAGTTGTTCACCTATCCCCAAAGCTAAGACAAGATTTTTTCCATATACCTTCTGCCCATTAGTTAAGGAAACAGACCAACGATCATGTGTCTTTTCAAGGGTTAATGCTTCTCCTTGTATCCAGGCTTTTTTAATTGCTACTTCTTCCATAAGCTGATTACAGTGTTCATTGAAAGCATCAAGTGAAGGACGTTTATAATATCCGTACAGAGCTGTAGGCCAATCATTTTTGTTTCTTTTCACGTAGCTTTTTAAACTATCTGGTTTAACATCGATGTGGTGTACAACCGGTGACCGAAGGTACGGCATAGATATGATATCAGCTCGTTTTTTCCACTTTTCCAAAGGCCTAGCATTTTTATCAATAATAGCTAACTCATTAATGGTTACCTTGCCAGTCTTTAATAAAAATGTGGCTAATGTGGTTCCCTGTATGCCGCCTCCAACAATAATCCACTTAAACATAACTACCTCCTTATGTATAATCAATATCATAATTACTTACAATCCTTGTATGCAAATTCTCTCCATTTGTTGTTTCTCATCAATATACCTAGTTTATAGCATGCATCCAATCTTAATTGTGAGGGTAAATGGGGCCATACATAAATCTATTGAACTAGTCACCAGATTAGTCTTTTTCCCTTATCTCGAAAGGAAATTAATGAAGTATCATTGGAAAATAACTCAATACTTAAATTAGAATGGTTCAGTTATCTTTTGCGCAGATGGTTTTAAGGTTAAGATAAGAAGATAAATGCTCGCTGGGTAGTTTTATCGGATTGCTTAAATTTATCGGTATAATCAATCCATTTAATTCGATTACACCGTTCATCTATAGATTTATCTATTTCCATTTGTGCCCCATCCATTATTTCCTTTATTGTAGAGATATGGAGTGAGAAGTGGTCTGCTGCCGCTTTAAATGGAGATTTCTCAATCATTAACTGAAGAAATTGTTTTACATCCACAGAAACTTCCTCTAATTGATATTCCATACTCTCAATATACTGGTAAACTTCTCTGTGTATATCAGGTAATTTTTTGATAACACTTCGAAGTAAAAATTCCATTAAGATAGGATTAATCCGCTCATATTCACCCCTTAATATTTACATAAAAACATCAACTACCAGATTTCAACATCCGGCAGTTGAAATATTGAATATTTTACCAACTAGCTTTTTTCACACCCGGTATTTGACCTTTGTGAGCATACTCTCTAAAAGCAATCCTAGACATTTTAAACTTTCTTAGATATCCCCTTGGCCTTCCAGTTACTTCACATCTGTTCTTAAGCCGTGTAGGTGAAGAATCTCTAGGAAGTTTTCTTAGTGCTTCAAAATCACCTTTTTCTTTTAACTCTGCACGAATGGCTGCATATTTCATCACCATCTCCTGCCTTTTTTGTTCTTTAACAACTTTTGATTTTTTCGCCATAATAATTCTCCTTTTACAAATCGAAACGATTACGTTTTATTATAAATGCTTTTGCTTTTTTATTTATTCTCTTAATGCTTTATTTGGTTTCTCTGTGTAACGTACGTCTTTTTAATCGTGGACAATATTTCATTAGTTCAATTCTATCCGGGTTATTTCGTTTATTCTTTGTAGTAATATAATTGCGATCTCCAGTTTCCGTACATGCTAACGTAATATTAATTCTCATCTTTTTTCCTCCTACATTGTTTTATATTTACTCATATTTCTTAAAAAGAAGGTAGTGGGTCTTTAAATTCCGACCAATCTTGATTCATTTCTGCTTCCGTAAGTAAGCATTCGTCCAAGGTTTTTTCAATTTCTTTTTGACTCATATCAATTCCAATCATAACCAATTCGGTTAAACGGTCACCAAATGTTTCGTCCCATCTATCCAAGAGTTCTGGTTCATCTTTTAAAATTTGCACTCGCTCTTCTTCGGGGTAACTCACTATCCAATTTCCTGCTGCCTGAATAGTTAGAGAAGGTCCAGCTTGCGAGAGAAGTCCGGAAATGTCGTTCCGTGTAGCTAACCAAAGAAATCCTTTAGAGCGTACCACCTCTACTGGCCAATTATGTATCCAATTCATTAGCCTTTCTGGGTGGAATGGCTTATTGCGGCGATATACAAATGATGCTATACCATACTCTTCTGTTTCTGGGACATGCTCTTCATTTAATTCTTTAAGCCACCCTGCCCCCTGACTGGAGGTCTCAAAATCAAAAAGTCCTGTGTTTAGAACTTGAGTAAGTGGTACACGTGAATATTCACTCTCAATAATACGGGCCTCTGGATTGAATTTTTGTAAAACTGATTTTAGTTCTTGAACATTTGTTGACGATACTAAATCGACTTTGTTCAGTACAATCACATTAGCAAATTCAATTTGATCAATTAATAAATCGGCTATTTCCCTCTCATCAGTTTCATCAACTGCCTGCTTACGATCCAATAGAGTTTCTCCTGATGCGTAATCATGCCAAAATCGATTAGCATCTAAAACGGTAACCATAGTATCCAGCTTACATAATCTAGACAAGTCTATTCCCAAACTCTCATCAACATAGGTGAAGGTCTGAGCTACGGGTATTGGTTCACTTATTCCACTTGATTCTATAACGATATAATCAATATCTCCTAGCTGTGCAAGCTTTTCCACTTCAATCAGTAAATCTTCCCTAAGCGTACAACATATACAGCCATTTTGCATTTCTACCAGTTTCTCGTTAGTTTTAGAAAATCCCCCTTTTTTCACCAAGGTAGCATCAATATTTACTTCACTCATATCATTGACAATAACAGCTACTTTAAGATTATCTCGATTAGTTAAAATGTGATTTAGCAGTGTTGTCTTTCCTGAACCAAGATAACCACTTAGTACTGTAACTGGAATTCTTTTCGAACCCACATTTTCACTCCTTTCAAAAAGCACCCTTATATCATTAATTGAATATAATCTACGCATACAAAACGAAACCATTACGATTTAATATCTAATAATACATAGCTATACTTTATTATTAAGGTTTGCTTTTTCTCTCCCGCTATTGTTAATAGCTATACTATTATAAATCGTAACGATTACTATTTACAAGGCTTTTTTATAAATAAATTCTTTCATCTCTTTCTTTAGAGTTCTAAATCCTTATAAATTCTACTTGATGTCGCATTTTTTTGACCAAAGTATTTACCATTGTGTAATTTTTCTTGTTGATCTACTTCAGAAAAGACAAGTTGACAAATTCAACGACCTATAGTTAATTTTATCGGGATTCTATTCGCGTTAAAAAGCTCAAGGAGTTATATTCCCTTCAAAACCTGGGTCAACCCACCCTGCATTTTGAATAAATAGTCCCAAACTGCCCACTGAACTTCTCCCTTCTAGAAACGCGGTAATATTGCCAAGAAGTTTAATCCATTCTTTTGTAGTAGCTAAAAGGAATGAGTGTGGCCCTATATTAATGGACTGCCCATCCTCAACAACAATTTCGCGGAATTTTGCTGAAAGTATTATGGTATCACCTTTTCTTTATCATAAGATAATGAAGCATAAGCATCATGTAAATGAATGGATTCCTCATTTCGGCATTCAATATGAAATGATTGAACCCACCTTAATTCATATAAGTCCGCAGCAACCAGTCTAATCAGGTCTTCAACAAATCTTGGATTTTCAAATGCTTGTTCCGTCACCTTCTTTTCATCAGGCCTTTTTAAGATGGAATAAAGCTTAGCACTTGCATTCGATTCAATTACTTCTAACATGATTTCCTTAAAATTACGAGGGAAGCTCCTATCTGAATAAGTTTCAATTTCAATAGAAACAATTCCTCTCTGATTATGGGCGCTATATTCACTGATTTCTTTAGAACAAGGACAAAGTGTTGTAACTGTTGCTATCATCCCTATCTTTTCCTTCCATATAGCTGGCTCCTGGTAGCCTACTTCTATATTTACATCTGCACTCATCAGACCTGACATACCCAGTACAGGACTTGTTCTTTCAAAAAACCATGGAAAAGACACTTGGACAGCTGAAGATTTCTGTTCCATCCTTTCTGCCATCCTTTTTGCTAAATGACGTAATGACTGAGGATTCATTTCTATCCCCTTTGAATAGGCTTCTTGAAGAATTTCTGGGAGCCTGCTCATATTTATCCCTTTCTTATTACTGCACAACTCAGTAGTTAGTGTAAACTCACCAATGGTTTGTTGAATTACCGGTTCAGATTCTGCTTTAACAATGACTGGATACTTAATTTTTTTAATTCCTACATTGTCGATTTTAAAGAAATAATTTCTTTCTATGTTTTGCAAGTCTGGCATATATTGTTTGTCTGTTGGTTTAACTCCATTAATAGGACAGGTTGAACCAAAATATTGAAGTCGGTCTAGTTTATTAGGTAATTCCAGAATTGGCATCTTTTAATACTTCCCTTCAATAATAATTCTTTACCAGTTATAAAAATATTGATCACGAGTAATACCTTTTTCTAAAACTACATGGAATTCCTCTTAATTTAGTTAAGTACAAAAGTTCTGTACAATTTAGAAACCATTTAGTGATCACATGATTGGTCCCTAAACAAGTCTCTAGAAAAATTTATTTTACGCTGGAATACTTTGAAGAGTACGAAAATATAATAAATCGTAATCATTACGCTTTGTTCTTTAACCATATAATATTCACTTTCATAAATCAATTATTTATAAGTGATTAAAGACAAAAAAACTACTTATTTTCTATCAGGTAGTCTATCAAGAGTTTACTAAACTTTGAGTCTTTTTCTTTTAACAACTATGTCTACTTGAAAAAAAGTGAGAATGTTGAATAAAGACAAGCATATGCTTTATTAACATAAATCGTAATTATTAAGATTTGTAAGGAAGGTGGTTCTTAATATGATGCGTTTTAAACGCTATTCGGCAAATCTATTATTTTTTATCCTATCACTTCTTTTTCTAGGATTCTTCTTTTTGGGGGAACGCTTTATTCCGACTCAAATTAATCTATCAACCATGCCAATGCTGAATTCAATGTTCGTTGTATTTTTAGGACTATTCTTAGAATCCATTCCCTTTCTTTTTCTTGGAGCAATCGCTTCCTCGTTCATACACTTATTTATTAGTGAAGAATTAGTCCAGCGAATGATACCAAAAAAACCAATTGCCGCACTCTTTTGGTCTATCGTTGCCGCACTGATCGTACCTGTATGCGAATGTGCAATTATACCAGTCGTTCGTAGGCTGATTATTAAGGGTGTCCCTATACATGCAGGTGTGGTTCTATTAGTCACTGCACCCATTTTAAATATCATAGTATTTGGATCTACCTATTATGCTTTTCAAAAGAACCCAGAAATTATATATGGACGGGTCATCATTTGTATACTTACCGCCATTATAGTAGGTGCATTCGTTTATATTTTTTGTAGAAAAGACATTATTAAAGAAAATGCAAATGAGCACAATCATACTCAACACGACCACTTTTCCTCTTTATCACATAAATTAACTCATTTAATTAATCATATTACTGATGAGTTTTTTATGGTGGGGAAATATTTTATCATAGGTGCAGTATTTGCCAGTGTGTTTCAAGTTTGTGTTGATAGGACAATACTAGCCGAACTTGGAAATTCACAAATCCAAGGAACAGTACTGATGATGGGAATAGCATATATACTCTCCCTTTGTTCATCAGCAGATGCTTTTGTGGCTGCCTCCTTTTCCCATAGTTTTTTACCGGGTTCAATTTTGGGATTCCTAGTATTTGGGCCTATGCTCGACCTGAAAAACACTCTTATCATGTTGTCATGCTTTAAATGGCGTTTTGTATTTATATATATATTGCTAGTCTTCTTAGTCGTCCTTAGTTTATGCCTGTTAGCAGGGGTCTGGATCAGTAGAGGAGGTTTGTAGTGAAAAATATTACTTATAAATTTGAAGCGTTATTGTTGCTTGGATTAGGTCTAATGATTTTCAAGCTATATGTATCTGGAAATTTAACTCAATTAATTGCTCCGAAAATGCTGTCATACTCATTAATTTCCTTAGCAGCATTTTTGATTGTGGGATGTTTACGAATGAAAAAAGAAAAAAATAATGTTCATTGCTGTGGATGTGTAACAGATCAAGAGAAATCAAAGTCGTCTCTTACCTCCATTTCCAAATATGGTCTATTTTTGATACCAATTTTACTTGGGTTTACATTGACTAATTTCACATTAAGCGAAGATGTATTGGCAAAGAGAGGAATTGTTCAAAAACAGATTCAGTCTGACGATACTGCCAAGAACGAAACATTCCATCAACATGATGTAATAAAAGTTGACGATAAAAATTATTTTCAAGTCTTGGACTATTTAATGACAAATATTGAAGATATCGAAGGAAGAAAAATAGAAATTTCAGGTTTTGTATATCGAGAGAATCAGTTTCCGAAAAATCAAATTGCTATTGCTCGCCTTTCCATGACCTGTTGTATCGTTGATGCTAACTTATATGGTTACCAGGTTAATGGTCATGTAAAAAAAATGAAAACGAATAGTTGGTACACTATTCAAGGGAAATTAACTAAGGGAAGCTATAATGGTGAGACCGTTCCAGTGATCCAATTAATCACTTCTAAGAAAATCCAAGCTCCAAAGGATGTTTATTTATATGAATATGTAGATATAACCGAATAGTATAGACAGGCTATTACTAATATAAACAAAAGTAAGAGCAGCTTTTGATAAAGTCACTATCAAATCTGCTCTTACTTTATATAGTACTTTTTAATAGTAAAAAGTACTGGGGAATAAATAATGCAATTCATTCCATATGATTCTTTCCTCTTACTTATCATTTGGATTTATTATTTATGATAGTAAGTGAGAAACTTAATTATACAACGATAAAAGAATGGAAAACAAAATAACGCTTAAAATACTTGTTATCATTTGTTTTCCAGCTAATAAGAATGCCTCTTTAAAAGAAAGTTCTTTCATTATTTTTACTAAGGTTACTAAACAGGCAGTAAATGTACTACAGAGGAAAACCGCAATAAATAGTTCTCCTACTGCTATTTGTTCTGCCATAATTCCGGAACCTTCATTCAATAATAATATTCCGTCCTTACGGAATAAACTTGCAACAAATGCAGGGGCTATATCAGTAGATAAGCCAATAACAACCAATAAGGGTGCGATAAACTCCTTTAAAATTTCCATCCATCCCAGAAAATCAAATAATGAAGCAATCAGACAAATAATTAAAAAGATTGGCATAGCTTGGACAAGAAATTGACTTAAAACAGGCTTTAGTCTATAGGATAAAGTTTGTCCGGAAGGCCATTGCAAGAAAGTCTCTCTTTTTTTAAACATTGGTACCAATGTTTTTTTATTCCAAATTTTTCCGTGGATAAGTGATATTAATATCAAGATGAATATATACGGGATAATAAGAAAGATATGTCCTGAAGCACCAAAGACAGATAGAGACGCTCCTAGCTGATAGCTACAGGCAGAGCCAAAGGAAATAACTGAAATGCAGTTCTTCCTAGTACAAATGTTGCAACTTCGACTAGATTGTATTGCAACAACATTGCATCCAAAACCGTTAATGATAGGAACAAGATCTTGTCCGGTTAAACCAACTTTTCTCATAAGTGGATCAAGTGCATCTGTAATTTGATCCTTTAATCCACTTTCTTCTGTAATCGCAATAGCTAAGCCGAATAATATCACAACCGGAAAAGCCCAAATGAAGGAGTAGATTCCCAATGATAGTAGTCCAAAATCTCCAAATAGCACAGTTTTTAAGGTTTCAGGAGCCCCTCCACTCCATCTAATAAGAGAATTAACAATGGTTGATTCTACAATGCCCTCTACTCTTTTTGAAAACTGGTAGGCTAAAATGATTGGGAGGGAATAGATAACTAGTAAAGTTATAAGAGCCACATATGGCCCTAAGATTCGCACTTGGAACAGTGATTTTAAGTCCTTTATTTTTTTTATATGTAAATTATTAATTTCCACACTTTCTGCAAAAGTAACTGATCTTGCTAACTCACGTATTTTATCCCCAACTCTTGAATCAACTCTTCGTGTGTCCATTATAAATAAAGGGAATTTGTTTTTTTCTTTAAAATCATTTAATTCATTTAGTGATTCTTGATCCATTTTATCTTCAAAGCTAACTATGACAGCAATCGGCTTATCTTCAAAAGGGAAAACTTCTGTTAAGACTTCAATCTCCTCTTTAAAGTGGGTGCCTCTAACTATAAACCAATATTGATCTACAGATTTTATCATTTTTCTTGTATATTGACTTGAGACTAATTCACTTCCTATACGGATTCCAGGTGTATCCATATACCGGGTCTGGTTTTCATTCACTTCTAGTATTGTAGAGGTAGATCCTTTAACATTAGATCCCTGAGTAGGGAATTTTTTTTGTAATAATCCTTTGAGTAGCGTAGTTTTTCCTGATGATTCTAAACCTAATAATACAATTTTCATATTAATCTCCTAACAGGCGCACCCTTTCTCACAACAAGATAAGTCATCAAGGTACATGGCAGACTTCTTATACATTTCAAAAACCTCTTGATTGCGAGGAAGATTATGATGGAAAAAGATATCCTCAGCAATAATGGCAAACCTTTGGCGGAATTTATAAATAAAACAAAAAATTGTATTACTTTGCCTTACATTCGGTCCAATCAAATATACTGAAGGGGCTTGCGTGGACTCATCCTTTTCAGTTAAGATTGGTAGTCCTTCTTCGTTCCATTCAAATAACTCCTTGAATTGCTTCGCACCGCTCCCAAAACCAGTACAGATAATTGGTTCCCATTTAGTTTCTACAACATCACCATTCTCGAATTGAATGAGAAACATGTCTTTTTCATCGTCCTTTTCGACGGAGATTGCTCTACTCATTGGATGTTCAAAGATTCCATTAAGCGCTTTTGTTGATTCAAGCCTTTCTCTTGTAAATGGTGATAAGGTCCTACTAGGATCTACCTCAATATCAAACCACTGTTTCGCAGAGTAATATACATCCACTTTTCTCCCTTCTTTATTTAAGTGATAGGCCGCATCAGCTGCGCTCTCACCACCACCAATAATGATTCTATCCCCTTCAATTTCTTTCCATGAGGTAACATCGCCGTAATGTATCCCATATTTAAAAGGACGTTTTGGAAATTGGAATTCGCCACAAGCAATAATAACTGAATTTGAGAAAAAACCATCACCCTTCTCACTTGTTTGTACCCAATACTTTTTTTCTTCCCTTTTTTCTACTTTATGTACTTGTGTATTTTCACTAACTGGCAACTTATAGTGTTCAGCAATCATACATAAATATTCGCCATATTCCTCCCCTGATAAGTGTTCTTTTCCAAAAGTATATGCAGGTGACGTATCAGGTAAAATCGCGTTTAAATCTAAATAACTAAAACCATGAGCAGTAAAAGATGGTGTGATAAACCTTGTTTCTTCAGGCCATTGAAAGAATGTTGAACCAACTTGATCCCTCTCTAAAATAATAAAATCATCTATTCCATTCTGCTTTAATAGAACACCCATACCAATCCCTGCTGGGCCTCCTCCTATAATCGTAATCATGTATATTCCTCCTTTTATAAAAAGCTTATTAGCTAAATGAATCTCGTTTATTATGAATCCTATTATCCATTTTTCCTTGTTCTATTTCACAACACAAATCGAAACAATTACGATTTATGTTGTGAAGTTTAGAGACAATCTATAGACATAACCTACTATTACAGTTCGAAGTTGAACTTGTTTATGTTATGTGAGTGATTAGGGCAATATTTTTAATTACTATTGTATATCTATAATTCAATACCCTTGATGTAACGTGATTTACTAACTATTTCTCTAAACAATCGTAACAGTACCCATAAAACTCAAACCTTTGTAATTTAAATTGATTATTAAAGGAAACCTTTGAGAAATCTATAGGACAGTTATCTTTATCCAGAGATTCACTTTTCCCACAATTCAAGCATTTTATCATACTCCTCGTATTTTCAGACACTAATTGATATTTACATTCTCTTTCCCACATACCTTTCTTCTCTATAAACCCTTTTTTTTCCAATAAAACCAATGTTCTGTAAACCGTATCTAAACTGATACCGGGGATTTTTAATTTAGCCTCTTTATGAAGAATTCTGGCGGAAATAAATTCACTGTTTCTGTTACTTATCAATTTAATTAATAGTTTTCTATTATTCGTCATCTTATAACC
>NZ_JBHXAS010000093.1:0-19185 GCF_042727425.1 Peribacillus sp. NPDC060253 | reverse complement strand
GAATTACGTAATGAATTGATAAAAGTAAAAGAAAATATAAGACACAAGTACAATTTTGACTCTACTACTCAATCAAATGATTACAGTAAAAAATTAGGGCTTTCAAAAATGGCGAGTAATAAAGAAATGGTAGCAGAATATAAAAGGTTATTAAAAATAACTCATCCAGACCATGATGGCAACGCAAAGGTATTTCATTACATTAAATCTGATTACGATAATTTTAGAAATAGTACCAAAGGTAAATGATTATACTGTTAAATTCCTAACTTTAATGCAGAATAGGGAAAAGAATGCAAAGGAAAAGCTAATCAGCATTTGGATTTCCAAGATGCCGCATGATAATAAACCTCTAAAAGAATCCGATATCCTTAATAAAAAAACACCCGATTATTCGGGTGCATACTTGCTCATTCCATCTAATTAAATCATGTATTTTTGCAGAATACACTCTCTTATTTTGACTTTTCCTTCACCAATTCTTCCATCATATTTTCATCTTCTTTAGTAGTTTTAGGAATCTCTCTTGAATAAAACACTTTGAACGGCATTCAGAAGTTGTTTGTAGAGTCTATTTTTTTTCATGAGCGATCCCCCTATAACTCCTCACCGTGAAGTAAGTTCACAGGTACTATATTCTATCGTCCACAATTTCAAAAGTTACTTTCTCCAATACAGATAATGAACTTATCCACTATAACCCAATTTTGTGGAAACTCGTTTGCCAGTTTCCATCACATTCTTAATGAGAAAATCAAGCCTGTCTTCTGTCAAGTTAAAGCTGACAAAGCCAATACTCACTGCCCCGTGTACTTCCCCAAAATGGTTCAAGATCGGAACAGCAACAGAAGATGTACCCTCTGTTCTTTCACTGTGACTGATTCCGTATCCCTTCATTTTAGTCTCTTGCAGTGTTTTCCAAAAATCAGGTCTTTCTTGTTTTGGGAGAAGAGCATCTATAATTTTTTCCGCTTGATTATATGGCATAAAGGCGAGCATCACCTTATTAGCAGCTCCAAGATGCATAGAGACACGTGATCCGAGCTGATCATAAACACGGATTTGGTTTTTTTCACTATCGATTCGTTCGATGATAAGTGACTCCAATTCTATTGGCTGACTTAAATAGACGCTTTCCTCTACTATGTTCATAAGTCTTTCCAGTTCAGGTCTTATTTGACTGATGTAATCCATTTTGTCATACATACGCAGACCATATTCGAGCCAAATGTTACCTAAACCATATTGTTTGGATTGTTCGTCTTGTTGAATTAAACCGTGTTTGGACATGGCTTTTAACAAACGATGCATGGAACTAACAGGAAGATCACATTCTTGGGATAGTTCCGTAATAGATAGCCTGTTTTCCGATGAGTTGGAAACTAAAACCTTAATAACGTTCATGGCTCGGTCAATTGATTGCATAAACTTACCACCTATCTTTCATTTACGAGTAACATAAAAAAACTAAAAATTTAAAACATATTGACAGTATACCATAATTAATTTTATAATTTAAGAGAATTTCCTATTAGCGGAATTGTTTTCCGTTATGCGGAAAAAGGAGGAATGTAATGAACTATTGTTCGTCTATGTACAAACCAATGCAACGTGTCATTGTAAAACATCCAAACGACGCTTTTATTAGTCAAGAGCATATAAGCCAAGAATGGAGGAAGTTCAACTATGCAGAAGAGCCAGATTTCAAAGAAACCTTAACAGAGTTTGGTGACTTTATTTCCATTTTGGAGAAATATGTTCCAAACATCGATTATTTACCCGCATCTTCGGAAGTGGGCATGGACTCTTTGTATGCACATGACCCTGTCAAATTCACAAGCGAAGGAGCCATAATTTTAAATTCTGGGAAAGAATTGAGGCAGCCTGAAGCAAATGTATACAAGGAATTTTGTAAGGAAAAGAACATCCCGATCATTGGTGTTTTGACTGGTGATGCTGTCGCTGATGGCGGGGATATCGTTTGGCTTGATGACCGGACACTTGCTGTCGGACATGGCTATCGAACAAACGCTGAAGCGATTCGACAATTAAAAGAAATGACTGCCCATCTTGTCGATGAATTCATCGTTGTCCAGCTTTCGCATGATCAGGGCGAAGGAGAATGTCTCCATCTTATGTCTTTCATCAGCATGGTCGACCATGATTTAGCGGTTGTTCATTCTCGTCTTATGCCAGTCTTTTTAAGAAAACTGCTTATAGAACGTGGCATTCAGCTTATCGAAGTGCCGGATGATGAGTATATGAACCTAGGTTGCAATGTGCTTGCATTAGCCCCGCGTGTTTGTGTAATGTCTAGTGGCAACGCTTACACCAAGCAAAAGCTTCTCGATGCCGGGGCCACAGTATATGAATACAAAGGAAATGAAATCAGTTATAAAGGCACTGGAGGACCCACCTGTTTAACCTGTCCGGTTGTGCGCACAAATATATAAAAATGGGGGAATAAAAGATGTTTAAACATACAATTGTAAAAAAACCAGGAAAAAGTTATGTAAATGGATTAACAACATCCGACTATGGAAAACCAGATTATGAAAAATTATTGGAGCAGCATGCTGCATATGTAGAAGCTTTAAAAAAATGCGGGGTTTCAGTTACAATCTTGGCGGCAAGCGAGGAGTTTGCCGATTCAACATTCGTTGAAGATACCGCTGTTTTGACTCAGGAATTTGCCGTCATCACTAATCCGGGAGCTGATACAAGAAACGGTGAAATAAAAGAAATGGAGTCCGTTCTGAAGGATTTCTATAAAAAGTTTCACTATATAAACGCTCCAGGCACATTAGATGGAGGAGATGTCCTTCAAGTCGAAGAGCATTTTTATATTGGTATTTCCGATCGTACAAATGAGGAAGGTGCCCGCCAGTTAAAGGAAATCTTAGAATCTGAAGGCTATAAAGGGACGATTGTTCCTTTAAAAGAGTTCTTCCATCTGAAAACAGGAGTTGCCTACCTTGGCAATAACTTAATTGTAGCTGCAGGTGAATTTATCAATCATCCAGATTTTGCACAATACAAGAAAATAACGGTTTCAGCAAAAGACGAATACTCAGCAAACTGTATCCTCGTAAATGACTATGTGATTATTCCAAAGGGATATGAAGAAACGAAACGTAAAATGAATGATGCTGGTTATAAAACGATTGAACTTGAAATGTCGGAAGTCCAAAAACAAGACGGTGGATTGAGCTGCCTGTCACTGCGCTTTTAAAAATCAGAAAATTGAGAGAAATGGAAGGTGGTTCGTCCTATGCTGGGATGAATGAACAAATCATTTCATTATGATCTTGAATCTTTCAAGACTACTCATACATTTGTTTAATCCGGAAGGTGAATTCAATGAGTCAATTACTATGGGGTAGCCAGAAAACGCTTCGTGCTTTGTTATGCGAACTAGTTAGTTGGGAAAGCCGTACACATACAGAAGGGGAACACACATTCCCTTATAAAGTTCAAGAGAAATTAAGTGAACTTGATTATTTTAAAAAGAATCCAGAGCACTTATCACTTCACAAAGCTGATCTGGGGAGGAATTTTGTCAATGCCTTTTACAAACATCCTGAAGCAAAGGAGACAGTTGTATTAATTAGCCACTTTGATACGGTTCAGACTGAAGAATACGGCGATCTAGAGACTCTTGCTTTTCAACCGGAGGAGCTCACAAAGAAACTTCATGATCGAAAAGATGATTTACCGGAAGAAGCGCGCATTGATCTCGAATCGGGAAAGTACTTGTTTGGAAGAGGAACAATGGATATGAAAATGGGGCTTGCCCTTCATATGTCTCTCATTGAAAAAGCAAGTACCGAGCAATGGTCGATCAATTTGCTGCTGTTAACCGTCCCTGATGAGGAAGTGAATTCCGCGGGAATGAGAGCGGCAGTTAAAGAACTTGTGAATTTACGTGATAAATATGATCTTTCTTATAAAATGTTTATTAATAGTGAACCATCTTTTTCACAGAAACCGGGGGATGATAGACATTATATTTATTCTGGAACGATGGGGAAAATCATGCCGGCTGCTCTTTTTTATGGGAAAGAAACTCACGTAGGTGAACCATTAAAGGGAATAACAGCCAACTATATTTCCACGTTCCTTACGCAGCTCATGGAGTGGAACCCTCTGTTTCAGGAAAGTGACCTTGGAGAGAAAACACCTTTACCCGTATCGCTCCAGCAAAAAGATTTGAAATTACAATATTCAACACAGACGCCTTATCGTGCAGCAGCGCTTTATAATGTTTTCCTTATGAAAAGAAGTGCAGCTGAAATTATGAATTTATTCGAACAGGTTTCACAGGAAGCGGCACACATGTGCAATGATTCATATAAAGCTCTTTGCCGACGAGAACAAATTGAAGGTGTAGGCGAAGTGAAAGTGTTGCGCTACGAAAAATTACTTTCTTATGCAGAGGGAAAACTTGGTGGGAATTTTGTTGAGAAAATAAAGAGTGAAGTCCAAGGAAACATGGATTGGGATGAGCGGGATAAATCACTCCGAATCGCTGACAAATTGATGATTCAATGTCAGGAACTTGCACCGGCCATCGTATTGCTTTTTGCGCCGCCATATTATCCGGCGGTCAATGCGTCCGATGACCCGCTTATCATCGATTCTGTTCAATTAATAAAGGAAACCGCCGGCAAGTTTGATGTAGAAGTCAGCCAAATTCATTATTTTAATGGCCTTTGCGATTTAAGCTATGTTCAATATAGTGATGAGGCTGACGGCTGGACGGCTTTTGAACGGAATACGCCAGTCTGGGGCGATACTTACAGCATTCCTTTCGCTGATATGCTTCAACTTCAAGCGCCAGTGCTCAATGTCGGACCGTTTGGAAAAGATGCCCACCAGCGTACTGAGCGCCTTCACATCGATAGTGCCTTTGTTCATACTCCTATTATGCTGGAGAGCTTAATGAAGAGTTTGGTTGAGCAGTTATAAAGGCACCCTATCATTTCTGTAAGGTTTTCGGAAGAATCTAGATTAAACGATGCCAACGTAGGATTTGATTCTCTAACACACAAGATTGAGTGAAAGCTAAACCCGGAATAACAATACTTATGAATCCATAACATTAGCAAATTACTTAAAAAGTAAAGAAAAACCTATTTTAAGTGTGATAACCGGTACAGGAAGATTTGAAGGAGGATATGTCTATTGACGGATGAGTGCACTCTGCCTGCAGCAAGAGGGGATCTGACCAATGATGAAGCGATTAGACAATTGAAAGTAATTTCGTCACCTAGTTAGAAAGTAATCATGCTTCCTCTTCTTCATGGAAAGGGTGCGTTGTCTATTCTCCTCTCAAGCCTGTATGGGGAAACTGCAGCTGAATAGAGGAACCAATCCAATTGAAGTTTCAGATAACGAAAAGAAACAATAAGTTGCCGTGTGTTATCTACTACATTAAGAAGATGTAATATGCTTGCTGGAAAACCATTACATAAAACGGATTGAACAGCATCTCGTGAAAGAAACAAATAGGAAGGAACAGAAATTTCATTTAAATGTACGGGGGGTCCATTTAATACACATCCCTTATTTTAAAAGTTCACTATATTAGGAGGAATATATATGTTTAAACAGGCGATTGTACGAAAGATAGGAAAAAGTTTTGTAAATGGATTAACTACATCCGATTTAGGAACCCCAAATTATGATAAAGCGCTTGGACAGCACGTCGCTTATGTAAAAGCCTTAAAACGCTGTGGTGTGAAAGTGACCGTACTCGAAATGGATGAAAACTTCCCTGATTCAACATTTGTAGAAGATACGGCGGTGTTGACGCCAAAATGTGCCCTTATAACCAATCCTGGTGCAGAAAGCCGAAATGGTGAAATTATTGAAATGAAAGAAGTATTAAAGGACTTTTATGACACAATTGAATATATTCAATCCCCTGGAATGTTAGATGGCGGAGATGTTATGCAAGTTGAAGATCGTTTTTATGTCGGCCTTTCTACCAGAACCAATGAAGCTGGAGCTCTGCAGTTTAAAGAGATTATGGGTAAATATGGATGTGATACGACCGTTATTCCTCTTAAGAAATTCTTTCACCTAAAAACAGGAGTAAATTATTTAGGCGACAATAATTTATTAGTGGCTGGAGAATTCATCAATCACGAGGCTTTTACTAGCTATAATCGAATCGTTGTAACAGAGGAAGAAGAATATGCGGGTAATTGCATCCGGATGAACGACTACGTTATTATCCCGAAAGGATTTGAGGGAACTAAGAAAAAGATTGAAGATGTGGGATACACGGTGATTGAAGTGGAAATGTCAGAATTCCAAAAACAAGATGGCGGTCTTAGTTGTCTTTCTTTGAGATTCTAAGGTAAGTAGGGAGAAGAAGGAATAAGGGATGAGAAAAGGACGTGATAATATGGGAAATGTTCTGGAGAACAATGATCAACTGCAACGCTCTATGAAAAGCCGTCATTTATTTATGCTTTCACTCGGTGGTGTTATTGGTACAGGCCTTTTTTTAAATGCAGGCTATACAATTAATCAAGCAGGTGCCGGAGGAGCTCTGGTGGGTTATTTAGCCGGTGGTCTTATTTTGTATATGGTAATGGTCTGTTTAGGCGAGCTTGCCGTTCATATGCCGGTTACAGGATCATTCCAAAAATATGCTGCTGATTATATTGGACCTTCCGCTGGTTTTTCGCTTGGATGGATGTATTTCGTCGGTTCAGCCGCAACTGCAGGAGTTGAGTTTACCGCTGCAGGAATATTGATGAAACAATGGTTCCCTCATGTTCCTACCTGGATTTGGTGTGCTGTGTTCATTGTACTTTTATTTACATTGAATGCATTAACAACAAGGGGTTTTGCAGAGGCGGAATATTGGTTCGCTGGAATAAAAATCGTTGCAGTAATCTTGTTTATCATCATTGGAATCGCGGGCATCTTTGGCTTTGTCTCTTTCTCAGATCGTCCAACCCCATTCTTGGATAATCTGGCTCCTACAGGCCTTTTTCCAGCAGGGGGTATTGCCATTGTCTTTGTCACAATGATGAATGTAATATTTTCTTATCAAGGCTCAGAACTAATAGGAATTGCAGCAGGGGAAAGTGAAAATCCTGAAAAGAACATCCCTAGGGCCATTCGAAATGTAATTTTTAGAATCATTGTATTCTACATTGCGTCTATCATTATTCTTTCTGCCATATTCCCTTCTTCTGAATTGGGTTTATTAGAAAGTCCCTTTGTCACTTTAATGAAGATAGCGGGGGTTCCGTATGCAGCAGGTATCATGAATTTCATTATTTTGACCGCTATACTTTCTGTTGGGAATTCATGTCTTTATGCATCTTCACGTTTACTTTGGTCGATGGCACATGATGGAATGGCACCCAAGATGTTTGGTATTTTGACTAAGCGAAAAGTGCCGTTGAATGCTCTGTTATTTACCATAACTTTTTCACTTTTGTCGTTATTAACTAGCTTTATTGCTGCTGATACTGTGTTCGTATTACTAATGTCTATTGCGGGTATTTCCGTTACAATCTCATGGATGGGAATTGCTTTATCACAATATATGTTTCGAAGGAAGTTTATAAAAGCGGGTGGGAAATCGGAAGAATTACATTTCAAAGTACCTTTTTATCCATTTGTCCCATTGTTTTGTATAAGTTTTTGCTTGCTGATTCTAGTATTCCTTGCTTTTGACCCCACTCAACGAGTTGGATTATTTTATGGGATAGGATTTTTGGTAGCCTGTATATTATTCTATAAATGTATACTGGCAAAGAAAGAGGAGTCAAAAAATGATAGTAGTAAAGAAAAAATAATATAGTAATGACGATTCTGTTGATTACCCAATATTATAAGTCTTAAGCTAGATAAAAAGAGAAAGCGTTTCCATAATGATGAATATGAGGAGTGAGGGTGTGTATCATCAATTACAGAAAAAAGATATACCTGGACAGGTTGAATTTTTGACGCGACACCTAGTGGGAATTCAAAGCATTAATGGGACAGAAGGTGAAAGTGCTGTAGCAGATTTTATTAAAGAAGTTCTTCAAAGCTTTCCTTACTTTAAACAAAACCCTGGTTTTGTATGGGAACAGCCTGTTCCAAATGATACGGTTGGAAGGAAAAATATCTTTGCTCTCGTACGAGGAAAGAAAGCGTCCGATAAGACCGTTATTTTTCACTCTCATATTGACACGGTAGGAATTGAGGACTTCGGTCATTTAAAATCTGATGCTGTAAATCCTGATGTTTTGGAATCGTTTTTTTCCACATACGAGTTAGACAGCGACGTGCAAGCAGATGCTCAATCTGGGGATTGGATGTTTGGAAGAGGCTCTGTCGACATGAAGAGCGGAGCTGCAGTACACCTCGCTAATGTTTTGTATTTCACCGAACATTTAGATGAGCTATCAGGCAATATCCTTTTGATGATGAATCCTGACGAGGAAAGCCAGCATAAAGGTATTATTACGGCCATCCCAGAATTGAAAAGGTTAAAAGAAGTGTACGATTTGGATTACGTATCAGCCATTAATAATGATTTTATCACCCCTCTTTATGAAGGTGATCCTCACCGCTATATTTATACAGGAGCAGCCGGGAAGCTTCTACCAAGCTTTTATGTATATGGGCGCGAGTCTCATGTAGGCGATACGCTTTCAAGCATTGACCCGAACTTTGTTGCGGCAGAAATCACACGCCGTATCCATAACAATTTAGAGCTGGCAGAAAATATTGAAGGCGAACTGACACTGCCGCCAACATGCTTGCAGCAGCGTGATAATAAAGAGTTTTATACGGTACAGACTGCGACAAGCAGTTATTTATACTTTAATTATTTTCTTTATGAATCAACAGCTAAAGAAGTGATGGATAAGCTTACGGCTATCACAAGAGAAGCCTGTATAGAAGCTGAGTATTATTTATTTAAACAGTACCAGGAATTTCTCAAGCGTTCGTGTTTACCAGGAAAGGAACTTTCTTGGTACATCGAAGTCACGAGTTTAGCGGATTTTATAAAAGAGCTGGAAAGCAAAGGACTTCCTGCTGCTAGAACGGCAAAAGAAGTGCAAAATGAACATCAGCATATGGAACCAAGAAAACGTTGCTTTAAAATCGTGGAAGCACTGCAAAATCTAGATCCGAATAAAAAGCCAAGGGTCATCATTTTCTTTGCTCCGCCTTATTTACCGCACAATTATTTGAATGAAGAAAATGACCGTGATGCAAAGCTTCTGCAATCCATCAAAGAAGTATTAGCGGAAACGGAACAACAAACCGGTGAACAATTTGCCTTGAAAAAGTTTTTCCCTTATTTGGCAGATGGCAGCTTTCTTTCCCTGCATGAAACGGATGAAGAAATCAGTTCTTTGACTAATAATTTTCCGGAATGGGAATCGATTTACCCAGTCCCAATTAAAGGCATTCGTGAACTGAATATCGCTTCAGTGAACATGGGCGTTTACGGGAAAGACGGTCATAAGTGGACGGAGCGAGTCTATAAACCGTATACGTTCCATGTACTTCCTGAACTCATCCGCAAAACAGCTATTAAACTATTGGAACAGGAAGAAAACACGCTGTTGAGTGTTTGACATTATTCCTGCTGCTACCTATATTCTTTCGGGGAGTGACAGGCATTTATGGACATCCACTAGAATGATCATATTATGACTCATCCACCATTTATGAATAGTGAGTGGTTCAGTAGCTATAAATCTTTTTGTTTTTTTGAACTTAGTTACAGGGGCAGCGTCACAAGCCCCATCAAGATAACAGGGTGGACCACTCAAAATGTTAAAATGAACATTTCTATATCAACGAGATGAAAAAAATTTCGTTTTGGGGGTTATCCATTTTCTTAGGTTGATGGCTATGAGGGACGCCAAAAAGGTCGGGCAAATACTGCCCGACCATTCAACTACACCCCACGAAATAGTTAATTGGGATAATGATCATTCGAAACTATAAAAATATAATGGCAATATGTATGTAGATTAGTTTTTACTTTGCAAATAAGTGGTTGCCTATTTTAATGACCTTTTCCCTAGTGAAAATCCATTCATCTGTTGCCAAGTGTGGATTATAATAATAAACAGAACCCATAGTAGGATCCCAACCTTTTAATGCATCAATAACAGCTTGATAAGAATAGCTGTTTGGGGTCAAATAATATTGGCCATCATGTATAGCTGTAAAAGCATTTGTCTGAAAAATAACATCGTAAGTATTTTTAGGAAAACCCGGTGTTGACATTCGATTCAAAATTACTGCAGCGACAGCAACTTTTCCTTCATAAGTTTCTCCTCGAGCTTCTCCATGAACAACCCTGGCCATCATTTCAATACCATTTACCTTTTGTTGTGTTTGTAATCCAAAAATTCCATCTGGTAATAGTCCAGCATCTAATTGAAGTTGTTTCACAGCATGATCAGTAATTGAACCATAATATCCTGTTGGTTGGCTTTTAAAGTAACCCATTTTCTTTAACTTTTCTTGTAGGTCATAAACTGTTTGTCCTTGACTTCCATTGTGTAAAATTTCTTGAGCAAAGATTGAATTGGGTATGAAAAACAAGAAACAAATGAAAACAAAAACCGACATTTTTACATTTAACTTCAAATAATGCCACATCCTTCGATTAATTTTGCTACCATTCTACTTTATCATACATAGAAAATAGATTTATCTTACAATAGTTCTATTTTTAACCTAATATAGAATTAATTTTCAGACGGTTGAATTTGTTGATAAAAAGAGAATGAATCTACTAAAATGGAAGTTTTTCATGGAACCAGGACCTATAATCAAAAATGATTTCCTATCGTTGCAGTATCATGCTCTAGAGAAGCTATTACGTACAAGTAAGCGGACAATTATTAAACCTGTAACAAATGGAGGAATTTCTTTGATGAAAAGACTTGGTTTTGAGGAGTTTTAATTCAGGCCGAAGGGCTTGCAGATTGGTTTAAAAAGGGAATTGAAAAACCCCGGACAAATAGCCGGGAATGGGTATAATGGTGTTTGGGTTATATTATTGCGCATAGGTCGAAGTTGGGCTAACTAACATTTTGGTACTCATTATTTTGGCATAGAAGGAAGAGGGGGTAGGCCTCATTGCTCACTTTGGTTGCGTGTATGATAATGATTGTATTGATCCATTCATGCTAAAAAAAATGATGGTAACCACGTACCATATCAAGACTGTCTAACAACAAAATTAGCGATGTTCCAATTTATTGAAGGATGTATAACAGAAAAAGAATTCATAGTAGTTTGGGGCCCAAATCCTACAAGGTGATTGTTTGGAATAGGGCTTTCTTAATATTAACTTTTGTGTCCAAAATAATGACTCAAATCCAATCTGGACATTTTTTCATACATTCGAATATGTAATCCATTTTCAAAACGGAATTATGATGAGCACGACACTCTTGAGTTCAAAATTCAAAGAGCGCTCTGAATAGTCGACTTTCTTCTAATATTAAAAGATAGGGGAGGCCATTAAAAAGAATGTCGATATTTTGTGAATTTTTTGTCTCCGACCTCATTCCTAAATGATAATAACAAATATAATGGATTGGAGGGGACAGTTATTTGGAAAGAATACTCTAATTTACCGTTTTGAACATTGAATGTCTATCAGTTGCTACTTTTTTTGTCTTCTCATCCATTGTGTTGCAACCCATTTTTCTTCATTAATTACTGGCGCTCCACCATGTAAAGTTAGCTCGTTTATGTGATTATCGTTATAGAAATATTCGAAATACACTGCCATCCCTTTTTTGGGGGATACAGAAAAATTCAGTTTAGGAAAAAACGTTTCTCCTCCATGCTCTACATCATTTAAGTACATGACAATTGTGCTAATTCTATTATTTTTGGTCTCTTTACTTGTAAAAAAATCAAAATGGGCTTTATACTCTTGACCTGGAGAATATTTAAGAATTTGAATCCCATCCCCATGTTCAATGGGTATATTCATTATAGATGATATTCTTTTTTCAATTCTGGTAATGATATCACTTTCATTTTCTTGAAAAAACATACCACTACTTGTTCTTATCTCATTTACTTCATGGGAATCTCCAATTTTAGAACGATGCAATTTGTCTTTTGACAATCTAATTAGTTCGTCACATTCTTCGTCACTCAAAACGCTTCCTAAAACTACTATTAGTGGTTCTTCTAATCTGGCAATGATATTAATTTCTCTATCTTCTGTTATGATTCTATTTCCAACATGGTTAAAAATAGTTTGTTCTTTACTAATATTCATTGTCAATTTTCATCGACTCCCAAAGGTTTCAATTTTCAGAATGCGGTTATCTATGATGATTATATCATGAACCTCTCGTAATATACCTGTTCTGTATTCAGCTAACAGGTACAATCAAATAAAAAGGCCGACCAGTAAATATTACTGGTTGACCTTTTTAAGAGAATTTATTATATGAGCAGCCGAGGTAAGACATACGGTGTATGGGGCATGTAACAAGCGAAGCTATAAAACAAGCCCATCCTTAAAGATGGGCGCTTTGAATTTAGTATTAAAGTTTAAGACATTATGCATCTTCAAAAAAATTTCCTCGATAAACCAACAACGTAATCTCTCAAGCTATGGTTACGTGCAATCATTTGAATGTCTGCAGGATATATAGTTACCTCGTAATGAATAGTTCTTTAATATTTTCTATAAACATAAGGATCATCGGGCTCAACGGTTTTGGTCTGTGATGTTACTTTGAGTATAGGAATGGTTTTCTTAAATGGCTGATAATAAATGGTTTCTAGTTTACCTGTCACGGAATACCACTCATCATTTTTAGGATGCATTCCTTCCGGAAATTCAATTAGCATACCGAATACCCCAGAGTCCGCGACACAATGGATGACCCCAAAGCGAAACAGAAATACCTGGTTTTTAGATAAATCCTTTGAATTGTAGGAAAATCCAGTTAACGTAATGTTTTTACCTGTGAACTTTCCAGGAGAATAATAGATGGCTTCCAAATCTTTAAGGTAGTTGTTGTCGGTTAAATGCAGGCTATCACGTTTTACTAAGCTGTTTAGAGACTCATCCATTAAAGTTAAATAGTCATCCTTACCATAATATAAACTTGTATCAGGTTGCAGAAATTGATGCTGGCTATATTCATCTGTGTCATCGTATACGGGGAAATGAAATCCTTTCTTCTCTACGATATTCGAATCCATTGTGGCAACAGGCAAAAAGAGGCCGGTATAAATGGGAATCAAAAATAGCGAGTAAGTAAGGACTTTTTTCCATCTTTTGTTTTCTTTTGAATGATCATGCCCGCAATGACAATCATCACACTCTTTTTTATCATCTTCTTTAATATATAAGTAGGAACCCATTAACGTAAAAATAGCTAATATATAGATAGCAATCTGTGAAACATAAGAATATTCCATATTAATGTATTTCGATATATTCCCTGAGGCGTGTAAATGCATGAATAAAAAAGTAAGTCCAAGTAATATGAATAAACGTCCCATATAAAACACCCTCTTTAAGAAATGAACAATAAAGTTAAGCCTAGTACGGAAATAAAAATATAAGCCATCAAACATAAAACAAATTTTGTTTTGAATGTACCTAAAAGCATGATCGTATTTTTAATATCGAACATGGCCCCAAATACAAGAAACGCAACGATTGAAGAAGTCGAGAAGGTGCTTCTAAAAGAACTCGCAACAAAGGCGTCTGCTTGGGAACACAAGGACATCACATAAGACAGTGCCATCATAACTACATTCCCGGATAAATTTCCTTGACCAATCTCAAGCAAGAGGGATGTTTTCAAAAAGGTTTGAATGGCAGCTGCCAATAGTGCGCCAATTATTAAGTACTTTCCAACAGAAAAGAACTCTTCAATCGAGTGTTTAAACATTCCTGTTATTTTGTCTTTAACCGTATGGGAATGGTGATTGGTATGTCCGATAAGTTCATGTTTAAGTTGATTTGTCTTAAATTGGAAAGAGAGTATACACGCAATGATTAAGACGACCAAGAGTGCTATTCCGCCACGATAGATAACCATGCTCCAGTTATTCCCAAATGCAATATAGGTGGAAAACAGAACAATCGGATTCAGAATAGGTGCAGAAAGCATAAAGGCAATGGCAGCTGAAAGTGGAACGCCTTTAGCAATCAAACGGCGGGTAATCGGGACTATCCCGCACTCACATGCAAGAAAAAAGACCCCAGCAAATATTGCGAATAAAACAGATAAGATCGGATTTTTCGGTATAACCTTTGCTATCATTTCTTCTGACACAAAAATTTGGATGATTCCAGATATAAGGACTCCCAATAGAATGAAGGGAAGGGATTCAATTAGGATGCTAATAAATATCGTATTCATTTGTAAAAGTGCCTGAACGTTCAAATCATAAACCGCCTTCCATATAGCTGACTTAACTATACTAGTTTCGTAATAGAAGGAAGTCAATTTATTATTACTGGGAGTAATAGGATGGAAGTTAAATGAACAAGGGATAGGCTTAAATGGAAGGTTAAGTGAAGAATTCCGGAGAGATGAAAGAACGGCAATTACGATACAGGAATAAATGACTGGAAAGTCGTAATATGTAATTCGGATAGCCCCATTATTGTTTTTCGTGATCCTTTTCAGAAGCGAGAGCTTGAGGAGGACCTGATCGTCCATCGATAGGTCCAATTATATGCCGCCTAAATGAATGATTTTGGAATGAACTTCTGGTAAATAAAAAAGCTCTTTTACGATCATGCTCATTCAACAGGGAAGGTTCTGAAAAATCCGGGTATGCTTACGTTGGAACGAAATATTAGATCAGATACCGTAACACATTCATAGCCGTTTTTATACAAATAATCCAATGTCGTTTCTAATGCTTTTACTGTTTGGGGACGATCACTCCAATCGTGCAGGAGAATGATATCACCAGCTCGTAACGAATTGATTATATGAGTGGAGATTTTATTTGGTGCCGGTCTTTTCCAGTCTTGGGGATCTTGATGCCAGGACCACAGAATAACCTTATATCCTTTTTTGACTGCTGTATTAATGATTATATCGTTATGAAGTCCGCCTACAGGACGATATAGGGATGGTTTGTATTTGGCAATGTCCCAAATCACTTTATCTGTTTGATCTAATTCAGAGGATAATAACTCGGCTGTCATATTTTTATTGTAATAATGATGATAGGTGTGGTTAGCAATTTCATGACCTTCTTTTATTTCTCTCATTAGAATGCCAGGATTACTTTTCACTTTATTACCTGAAACAAAAAAGGTTGCTTTGGCATTATATTTAGCTAATATATCCAGGATTTGAGGTGTGTAGGAAGGGTGTGGTCCATCATCAAAAGTTATGGCTACGATTTTTTCTTTTGTATGCCCTTCCCAAATAACATTTCCTGTTTTTTCGTATGCTTCTCGACTGGAAGTTGTGGCCTGAATATATGGAGTGTCACAAAATAAAAAAAGAATAAAAACTGAAAAAGTCATGATTAAGGTTTTCAAACTAATGCCCTCCTGTACATGTATATACGACATAGTATATGGAGTTCAACTTTATTTATTAAAGACGTTCAACATATCAGCCCATTTATTAAAGGATTACTTGTCGGTTATTTTTTGTATTACAAGAAAGTGCAGGATTCAAACGTTTCCTGATCGCTTATTGAGGGAAGATGTTTAAATAATGAACATTTGCAATATGATAGGTGTCCCTTTTATTGGTGTATCAACCGTATTCAATTTAAGCTTTCCCTTTTCAACCGTGTAATTAGCATGAGGCTGTAAAACGCCATTTATAAATAAATTCATAAAGGAAGTATTTGAGGGATTAAGTATTGTCTGATTACCTATGTCTGTAATTCCGTCTTTCTCTTCAAATATTCGTTGGCAGCCATTTGCAATAGCATAAAATTCGCAAGCAACAATGCTTCTCGGAATCCTTATGCGAATTTCTTGGGGAGAGCACTTAGGGAAAAACAACAAAGGTCTCGGGATTTGGGTATCCGTTTTAATAAAACGGCAATTTTCATGATCCATTTTTAAACTCTCCCCCTTTTTCTTAACTCCTTATCTATTTTATAAAAAGTGCAGATTATCGGTGAGGACCATTTTTGGATTTAGTCTATACAATTCCATTCATGAAGTCATAGCATGAAAGAGAAGAGAGGTGAATATATTGCCGTTAAAAATAATGAAATTAGCCCTGGAGGCCACCTCGGTGATCAATGTAAATCCACTTGTCACCCGATTTTTTTATGAGGTACCCGCTGCATTGGATGGTCCAACGACACTTTCCATTGATGCAGCAAGTTTTTGGTCGGATACAGGCGCTCCTGCTACTGCGTTGCCTGTATTAAGTACTGAAAACAGCTCATTTGAAGTGTTTATTAATGGTGTTCTGCAAATGGAGGATATATCCACATACACTCCAGGGGCCACTGGAGTAGGAAGTCTTCTAATCACTGTTCCAGCCGGTTCCTCCATTATAGCTGGATCTCCGGTAACTCTTGTCGTGACTAACTATGCACCGACATCCGATGTTGATATTGTTACGTGATCGTTGTATGTCATCTTAAATAAAAAGATGAAGACAGGCAGTGCCGAAAGGAATTGCCTGTTTTTTTATATGAGGGTTTGTCATTTTTATTATCATTCACATTATGGAAGGATTTAGAAAAAGGGAGATTGACTGTCAAAAGTAAGCATATAATGACAGAGGTGAGATCAATGGGAGATAAACTGGTAAGAAATCAGGATTAAAAATCTGTACCAGTTTTATAAAAAAGTTCATTATATTTATTTAATAAATGATCAAGCTGCTGGCTATATTCAACTGCTACACGGGAGTTTAAACCATCTTTAGCGACAATTTTGATTAGCTCATTTCTCTTTAATTCAATCTGTTCGAGAAATTCATTCTCTTTAGCCATTTTATTTCCTTTCTTACCCCAACATTTTTTCAAGGTACCTTTTTAATGAGTGTTAGTTGTAAAATCTGTATGAATATAACAATTATATCGGCTTGGACTTATGAATTCAAATAAGTTCACTTTAATAAAACTTAGGCACGATTCTTTGTCATCAATTATTCAAAGTTCCATAAATGTATTTTTTTATCTTATTTGTTACAATGTTTATAGTTTGACATACATAGGGGTGAGCTTATTTGAATGATATAAACATATTTTTAGCTTTTGGGGCAGGCTTTTTGAGTTTTATTTCTCCGTGTTGCTTACCGCTATATCCAGCTTTCTTATCTTATATCACTGGTATGAGTGTTGGAGAAATCAAATCCGAGAACGCCATGCTCCAAAGGAGAAGTATGCTGCATACTTTATTCTTCCTTCTTGGATTTTCATTGGTTTTTATTGCAATAGGTTTTAGTACAACCTTTCTAGGTTCTTTTTTCTCGGATTACAAAGAATTAATTCGTCAAATTGGTGCCATTTTAATTATCATTTTTGGATTATTCATTGTAGGGATATTTCAGCCGAAATCTTTGATGAAAGATAGTCGGTTTGAATTTAAAAACCGACCTAGCGGCTATGTAGGTTCCATTCTTATCGGTCTTGCTTTTGCTGCTGGATGGACACCTTGTGCAGGTCCACTATTAGGTGCCGTCATCTCTTTAGGTGCAACAAATCCTGGGGCTGCGATGAGCTATATGACTGCCTATATATTAGGTTTTGCCATACCGTTTTTCATTTTATCCTTCTTTGTGGGAAAATTGAAATGGATCAAAAAATACAGCCAATACATTATGAAGATTGGCGGATATTTAATGATTGTAATGGGTATCATTTTGTTTTTTAATTGGATGACCAAGATAATTGCAGTCCTATCTAGACTATTCGGTGGCTTTACAGGATTTTAGTGCATAATAAGACATTTATTGAAAAATATTCTAGCTGGATGATTTTCGAAACTTTTTACCCTGTTTTTTTGTTCGTTCCTATGTTAACGCTATTGATTTTGAGTCTAAAGTCACGTATTCTACATATGATAAAAGTCAATACATTTCTAATGATAGGTTTTGCAGTGCTATTGTTTGAAATGAGGAGGAACGGACATTGCCCGAATATTAATAGTTGATGATGCCAAGTTTATGAGAATGACACTTTCAAATATTTTATCAAAAGTAGGACATTTTGTGATTGGTGAAGCTGAGAATGGAAAAGAAGCGGTTGATTTATATCGAAATCTGAATCCTGACTTGGTGAAAAGGGATATAACGAAACCAGTATTGAGCGGTCTGGATGCGGTTAAAGAAATTAAAAAGGAATTTCCATTTGCAACGGTTATAATGTGTTCTGCAATGGGGCAGCAAAAAATGGTTGTCGAAGCAATTGAAGCCGGGGCAAAAGATTTTATCGTTAAGCCTTTTGACGAAATCAGAGTACTGGATGCCATCCATAGGGCACTTAATTAAAAACGCTCTCCTTGTTTATCTTAAATAGGTACTATATACTTTGTTTATTAATGGAAGTCATATATAATTTTTTATGGTACTTACCTATTTTTAGTTAAAAAGGGATGGTTATGGAATGATATATATATCAACAGGTATAGCGATTGTGATGGCTATGGGTGTATTCATGTTAAGGATGAAGGAAACAAAAAAACCAGTGAATGAAAAGAAAATCATCTTACCACCGCTGTTCATGAGTACAGGTGCTTTAATGTTCATTTTCCCAATGTTCCGGGTAACTCGATACGAATTTTTGGAGGCACTTGTTGCAGGGATGTTATTTTCCATCCTATTAATAAAAACTTCAAAATTCGAAGTTCGAGAAGATAAAATTTATATTCTTCGTTCTAAAGCGTTTATATTCATTCTGATTGGGCTCATGGTGATTCGGCTCGTAGCGAAACTGATGCTTGGTAGCACAATTGAAATTGGCGTCTTAAGTGGAATGTTTTTCTTACTTGCTTTTGCAATGATCGTTCCATGGAGAATCGCCATGCTATACCAATACAAAAAGGTTAAAGCCGCTAGTTTCAGCGGAAGTAATTTGGTGTGAGGGATAACTTTTGTAACCTGAGTCGATATTTATGATGACTCAGGTTTTTTCATTTGTCTGGAACGTTTCATGCTAATGATCACTTTTTTTGATTAAAAACCTAGTATTTACATAAGAATTATATTATAT
>NZ_JBHXAS010000092.1:0-19463 GCF_042727425.1 Peribacillus sp. NPDC060253 | reverse complement strand
GTATATTTTTTATTATTTTCTTTTTACAAATATCATGGTCTCATGCTGTTTTTGCCGAGCAAAGAACATTTATCATTGCGGGGGAAAGCGCTCTTCCCCCGTTTTCATTTGAAAATGAAGCTGGTGAACTGACTGGAATCAATATTGATTTAATGGAGGAAATAGCTGAATATAATGGGGTTGATTTCGAATATATTCCGATGGGGATGCAAGATGCGGAAAAGGCCTTAATGAACGGAACCATTGATGCAATTGTCGGCAATACCTATAGTACCGAAAAAGATTATCAGCTTGATTTCACTCAATCCTATTTCACAATGTCTCAGTCAATCATTATCCCTAGTCAAAGGAAAAAGGATATTCATACGTTAACGGATTTACGTGATTCACATGTTGTTCTTGATCATAATACGCCTGTAATCAGCACTTTTCTGAATATGAGGAATACAAACTTAACAACTGTTTCGAATCAATATTCGGGTATTTTAACATTATTGAACAACCGTGCGGATGCTTTCATCGGAAACAAATGGACTGCAGATTTCTACTTGAAAAAACTCCGCCAAGAAAAGCAGTACATCATTCTCGATGAAGTCATTGAGCCCGCCGATTATACGATTGCAGTTAAAAAAGGGAATCAAACGCTCCTTTTCATGTTGGACAATACACTCACTCAACTTAAAGCCAATCGAAATTTAAACGGGATAATCGATAAATGGGTCATGCCACAATCCAATCAAAAAATCGCCAGGTTGGAGCAATTCATATTCTGGTTAATCATAATCTTAACTGCAGTAGCTCTAATCCTTCTAATTATTTACATATGGAATCAAAAACTAAAAAAATCCGTTCATAGCCAAACGATGAAATTACATTTATTGAATATGGATTTAGAGAAACAACGTCAAAACATCGCTAATAGTAAAGCATTCAAAGATCAAATTTTAAACAATATCAATACAGGCATCATAACATTTGACCTCGATTTCATGATTACTAGCTGCAATGCAAAGGCATCGGACATTCTTAACATTTCCAAGGAAATGATTCTGAATCTTTTGAATCATTCACGACTAATGAAGTTATTCGAAGCATCTCATCAAGATCAAAAAGAGAAAAACGGTACAGGTTCTTTTCGGATCTTGGTAATAAATGAGGAAAATGAACAGAAGGTCATTTCTTATTCCATGCATAAGATGTTCAATTCTGAAGAAATCCAAACCGGATACTTACTTTCCATGAATGATGAGACGGAGAAGAAAACATTGGAGAAAAAATTGGTTACACAAGAAAAGCTTCATGCACTGGGGCAACTAGTTGCAGGTGTCGCACATGAAATTAGAAATCCTTTAACATCCATTAAAACATTCATTGATTTACTTCCTAGTAAATATGATAATCCTCAATTCCGACAAGTGCTAATGGAGCACTTGCCAAATGAAGTTAACCGGCTAAATGCAATTGTTACTGATTTGATTGAATATGCAAGACCTCGCCCGCCAAATAAAACAAATTGCTACGCGCATGAACTTATATCATTACTTGCTTTTCATAAGGTGACGATGGAAAAAAAACAAATTAATTTTGAACAGGCAATTGATGAGGACCTTATATTTTATATAGATTTACAGCAAATTCACCAAGTTCTACTTAACTTAGTGCTAAATTCCATTCAAGCCGTTGAAGAAACAAAGGAAAAGACCATTAAAATCACCATTGATAAAGAGAATGAAAAGACTGGACGGATTACCATATCCGATACCGGAATAGGGATGAAACAGGAGGACCAAAACCATATTTTCGAGCCTTTCTTCACAAATAAAGAAAAGGGTGTCGGTTTGGGCCTTACGCTATCGTATAGGCTCATTAAAGAAAATAACGGAGATATACAAGTGAAAAGCTATCCTAATTCAGGAACGACATTCATTATTTTACTGCCTTTGTATATTGAACAGTAGCCATGAAGGAGGACGAGTACTATGAAGATACATGTATTAGTAATCGATGATGAACCAGCTATTTGCACCGCTCTTAGCTTTGCGTTGGAAGATTCTTATCAAGTCGTGACAACAACGGAGCCGGAAGAAGGTCTTCGAAAAATCGAAAATCACTATTTTGATATTGTTTTGCTTGATCTACGAATTGGAAATATAAGCGGACTTGATATTCTTCAGAAAATCAAAAAAGTAGCGCCTAACGTGACAGTCATTATGATGACTGCCTATTCATCTATTGAAACTTCGATCGATGCCATAAAAAAAGGGGCCTACTATTATATTGAAAAACCCATCAATATAGAAGAACTTTCGCTGCTTTTGATGAGGGCAGCAGAATTCAAACAGATGTCGAATCAATTGGAGACACTTCATGAAGAATTGGAGATGCAAAGGGGGTTTGGGAACTTCCTTGGTAACAGCAAAGCGATGCAACGTATCTTTTCAATGATCGAAAGGGTGAAGGACATTGATTCAAGTGTCCTTATTACAGGTGAAAGTGGAACCGGAAAGGAGCTTGTAGCCCGGAACATCCATACGCTAGGAAGAAGGAAAAACAAACCCATGCAGATTGTCAATTGTGCTGCAATTCCGGAGATGCTGCTGGAATCCGAATTGTTCGGTTATGAAAAGGGAGCATTTTCCGGTGCAACTCAAAGGAAGGAAGGGAAATTCGTTGCTGCAAATGGAGGCATTCTTTTTCTGGATGAGATCAGTGAAATGCCCCTTCCCCTTCAAGCGAAAATATTACGGGTGTTGCAGGAACGGGAAGTGACTCCCTTAGGCTCCAATGCAAAAATATCACTGGATGTCCGTATAATAAGTGCAGCCAATAAAAACCTGGAACAAATGGTGATGGACGGGGAATTTAGGGAGGATTTGTATTTCAGGTTAAATGTCATTCCCATTTCCATGCCGCCATTACGAGATAGAAAAGAAGATTTACCAATCCTTATGGATTATTTTATGAAAAAACATGCTAAGGAAATGAATCGGGAAGACAAGACGTTCTCAGCAAGCGCACGACGGATTTTGCTGGAATATCATTACCCTGGGAATGTCCGCGAGCTTGGTAACATAATAGAATATGCAGTTGCTCTATCAAACTCGAAAATCATGGAAGATAGCGACTTGCCACAATATGTTCAAGAACAGAAGTTCATCTTTCAGCCGGATAGCCTTGACGAGGATGGTAACAGTTTTAGGATCCCCCTTGGCATCTCAATGAAAGAAATAGAAGAAAAAGTCATTACTGCCACTCTTCAATACTGTAAAAACCATCGGCAAAAGACAGCTCAAATGCTAAAAATTTCTGAAAGAAGCCTTCGCGATAAAATTAAGCTCATTTCAAAAGGAGAATAAAAGGCAAAATAGATGTCTAGTATGAATCGGCATTTTTTTCTGGATAACCGGCAAAAATTGCCGGTTTTTAACAGTGTACGATACAATAATTCGGCAGAATTTGCGTTTTAGTGCATTTTATCTAATTGGCATAGTACTTGCATTTTAATTCATTAAGAAAGGAGGGCCACTATGAAATATGGAGCACTCTTTATAAAAGTCGCTTTGTTATTTTGCTTCATAACAGGATGTACTTTTATGAATGAGCAGCAGGAAATATCTAAACCTGCTACTACCTTGATTCAGAGACAATTAACTTCAGAAGGACAGGGTTTAAATAATAGGATGCTAATCATTGCAACCGGAGATATGTCAGGCGTTTATTTTTCATTAGGACAAAAATTGTCATACATGTATGAAAAATATAATGGAGCCGTGTCGGGGACAAGAATCACCGATGCTTCCATCGAAAATACCGAGTTGGTAAGCCGGCATCGAGCAGAAATTGGTTTTACCACAGTAGATGTACTAGATTTGCCTGAAACCGATAGATCAAAGTTACGTGCTTTAACAGCCCTATATTCCAACTATGTTCAAATTGTTACTACTAAACAAAGTAATATTGATTCCTTAGAAGATTTAGTTGGGAAACGCATTAGTGTTGGTACAACCGGAAGCGGTACAAGGCTGATTGCAGAACGAATCCTTTTAGAAACTGATTTACCACCTGATCAATTGAATTTATCTTATCTTTCTTTTTCTCAATCTGCAGAAGCATTGCGAAATGGTACCATTGATGCGGCTTTCTTCTCTTCTGGCATTCCGAATAATGATATCGCTTACATGTCCAAACAAACGGAACTCTCATTTATTCCAATTCCGGAAGACATCATCGAACGCCTTCAGAAACAATATGGCGTTTACACTCATAATGAAATTCCCAGTAATACATACAAGGGGATGAAAAAAAGTGTCAAAACGATTTCAATTAAAAATGTTTTGGTAACCTACGATGAAATGTCTGACCTGCATGCTTACAATCTTGTGAAAACATTTTATGAACATTTGCCTGAGCTACAGGATACACATCCGGCCGCTTCTGATATTTCAATTATTGAAGCAACCAAACAAGTTCCACTCGATTTTCATACAGGAGCCATGAATTATTTTACCGAACAAGGAATTATTGAAAACCAATGAAAAATGGGAGGTAATGACAATGAAGAAAGTATTAAGTCTTTTATCGATAATCGTATTGATTGCCCTTGCTGGATGTGGGAATCCCACTCCGCAAAAGCCAGGGGAAACAGCACAAACAAGTGCAGGTGAAAAAGGAGTGAAAAAAATAACGATCGCAGGTAACGGCGGAGTCATAGAAAGAACGATTCGAGATGAGATTGCACCAAAGTTCGAAGAAGAAACGGGTATCAAGGTTAATTATATTTCTGGTTTATCAGGAGAAATCCTTTCTAAAGTTGAATTACAAAAGAACGCTCCACAAATAGATATCGCCTTTTTTGTACCGGTTGATGTAATACGTGCCAAGGAAAAGGATCTGATTGTGCCAGTCGATGAATCAAATGTGCCTAATATGAAATCCGTCGACCCACGATTCAGTGCGATGGAAAAGGCAGCTGCTCCTGTATTCGGCTTAGTCATTGCACCAGGATATAATACGGATACCTTTAAAAAGAAAGGATTAAAACCGATTGAATCATGGAACGATCTTATTTCTCCAGATTATGAGGGTAAAACGGCTTTTTCAGATATTACGAATGACTGGGGTTTCAATACGCTTAATGGCTTAGCGATTTCAAACGGGGGCAGCACCGATGACATGGAACCAGGTCTTGAAAAAGCAAAGGATCTTGCAGGATATTCCAATACGTTTTATAAAAACTCAACGCAAATGATGCCGGCCATTCAACAGGGAGCCGCTGATGTAACGGTCATGGGAAGTTACTCTATAGGTGAACTAGCCGTTTCAGGAGTTCCGATTAAAATGGCTGTCCCTAAAGAAGGTGTGCCGCTTCAAGCTTTCAGCGCGGGGCTTGTGAAAAATACGCCTAATAGTGAAGAAGCTCTTGAATTCATGAACTATTTAATAAGTGAAAAAGCACAAGCATTAATTTCCGAAAAAGGATTTTATCCTACGGTAGAAGGTATGAAAATCGCAGAAAAATATGAAGAGTCAATCGGACTTAAAGAAAGTGATAAAACATTCAAACCTGATTTTGCCAAGTTTGCCGAAATTCGAGCAGAGGTTTCAGACAGATGGGCGAAAGAGGTTACTCCTGAATTAGGAAAAAAACTAAAATAAAAAGGAGCGTGTTGATCACATGGAAGTATTAAAAAAAGACGTGGAAATCAAAAGGCATCACCTGGAGTCAGTCCAACCGAGTGTGTCGAAAAAAAATGATGTGGAGATTAAGGGCGCGTTTAAACAATTTGGATCGAATGTTGTCCTGAATGGCATTGATTTGGAGGTGAAACAAGGAGAGTTACTCACTCTTCTTGGCCCCTCCGGGTGCGGAAAATCCACAACCTTGAACCTCATAGCAGGATTCCTCGATGCCGATCGGGGCGAAGTCCATATTAAAGGAAACAATGTTACAAAGGTTCCGCCTTATAAAAGAGATTTAGGAATGGTTTTTCAAACATATTCACTTTTTCCTCATATGACTGTTTATGAAAATCTTAGTTTTGGCTTGAAGTTGCGCAAGGTTGGTAAAGCCGAACAAAAAAAGAAGATAAGTAAAGCTCTTGAATTAGTTAAAATGTCTGGATTGGAAAATCGTTATCCGAGGGAATTATCGGGAGGTCAGCGCCAGCGCGTTGCAATTTCCAGGGCACTTGTAGTTGAGCCTGAGCTCTTGTTGCTCGACGAACCACTTTCAAACCTAGACGCCAAATTACGTCATGAATTAAGAGCGGAAATAAAGCGTTTACAAAAAGAAATTGGCGTAACGACCATTTTTGTAACCCATGATCAAGAAGAAGCTCTTTCCATGTCAGATCGAGTAGTTGTCATGAATGCAGGGAAAATTGAACAAATCAGTACTCCAACTGATATTTACAATCATCCCAAGACAGAATTCGTCTTTCAATTCATCGGTAAATCGAATTGTTTTGAAGGGAAAGTGTCAGCAGTGGATAAGAGGACAATCTCAGTCAAGATAGGTTCTGACATTTCTCTTGTCGACGCGGATAATATCATGGGGAATGACAGTGACTTGAAAACAGGGGATGAGGTGAAGATTTATATTAGACCAGAAAAACTGAAAATTGTTTCTGCTGAAGAAACCTCTTTTTCACCTATTGATTTCCATCGTGCTAATATCAGCCAAATAAACTATCTAGGTACCTCATGGGAAATCAATGTTTTATTACAAGGGAAAAGCATACAAGTATTAACTTCTGACATCGATTCATCATGGAAAAATGGAAGTGAGGTGTTTATCGGATGGAGCCCATCAGAAGTTATGCTAGTCAAGAAATAAAACAGGAAACGAATCAGATTGAGCCGCAAAAGGAACCTAAATTAAAGAAAAGGAAAGTCTGGGTACCGGGATTACTCCTATTAACGCCAATCTTATTATTTATATTTGGTTTCTTTGTCATACCGATGCTGTACATTTTATATTTAAGCTTCATATCCACAGATAATCTTGGAGCGAATGATGCTGTATATAGCATCAAAAACTACACACAATTATTTTCCGATAGCTATTACCTATCATCCTTATGGTTGACTGTAAAAATCAGTTTGTATTCGGTCTTGGTTGCTTTATTTTTAGGGTATCCGGTAGCTTTGACCATGGCAAAAAGTTCAGCTCGGATCAGAGGGTATATCACTCTCTTGATCGTGTCACCCCTTTTGGTAAGTATAGTGGTCCGCAATTTTGGCTGGTACCTCTTGCTATTGCCTAACGGGACGATCAATCAAACCTTGATGTCCTTAGGGATAATAAATGCGCCATTGAAACTATTATTTTCAGAAATCGGAGTTGTGATTGGGCTTTCAAATGCCTATCTGCCCTTTATGATCTTATCCATCGTTGCCAGCTTGTATAATATTGATCCTTCCCTGGACAAGGCAGGAGCCATACTAGGGGCTAGCCCGTTCAGAAGATTCTTTTCCATTACATTGCCGCTAAGTATCCCAGGTATCGTATCTGGTTGCATTCTTGTATTTAGTTTGTCAATGAGTGCTTATGTTACGCCAGCACTGATGGGGGGAGCCAATGTACCAGTTATGCCAGTAGTCATATATGATCAAATAAATAACCTGCTTCACTGGACATTTGGATCTGCCCTTTCTTATATTCTATTAGCAACAACTGTCATTTCGGTTGCCATCTTTACTAGAGTGTTTGAAAAAGGGAAATTCAAGGAGGTATTCCGATGATGAAAACGTTTGGTGGCCTTCGGATTGCCGTAGCCGTGTTGGCAATAATCTATATCTTGATACCGCTCATCGTGGTTATTCCCGCTTCTTTTACAAGTGCCAATTATCCAAGTTTTCCGGCTGAGGGCTTCTCGTTGCAGTGGTATAGCAAAATCTTGGAGCGTCCTGAATTTTTGGAAGCATTTTTGAACAGTGCGAAGTTCGCCGCATTAGCTGCTCTTTTCTCCGTCATTTTCGGTACGCTGGGAGCTCTTGGCATCGCAAAATATGATATACCAGGAAAGTCATATATTACTGCCCTTTTAACATCACCATTAAGTGTGCCGCAATTAGTTCTAGGAATTGCACTCTTAATGTATTTTACACCAATGATGCTCGCCGGTACGTCTACTGGTTTCTTAATTGCCCATATCGTCATATGTATCCCATATGTAATGCGGCTCGTATTAACCGGTTTAAGCGGTTTTGATTACAATCTTGAACGCGCTGCGGCTATATTGGGAGCTAACCCATTGACCGTATTCATGAAAGTGACGCTGCCTTTAATTGGGTCAGCAGCTATCTCAGGAGGGCTATTCGCATTTTTGACATCATTTGATAACGTAACGATCTCTCTCTTTATGGTATCACCTGAAATGCGAACCTTGCCAATTGAGATTTTCTCGCAAATGCAAGATGCCTACAATCCGATCGTTGCTTCCGTATCAAGCGTGGTTATCTTCATATCAGTGCTACTAATCGTCATTCTTGAAAAAAATCAAGGTGTTGGAAAAGTTTTTGGTGGTTCTCATCATACGAACGGATAAAAAGTAATGTACCAATCCATCATGTGAAAATGTCATCAAAACTCTTCACTCAAATGATCTAGACATCTTTTAGCTGCTAACAGTGGGGCCGTTAGGATTGGGACAGAAGGATTAACCTGCTTTGCAATATGCTCCATGCTATATTGGGAAAGCACAATCACGTCTGTCTTTCCATCCAATTGCTCCACCATCTTTATTACTCGGGCGTCATGTTCTTTCCTTTTTCCATGTGATAATAAGTGGATGATACCGGGATCCACCAATGATTGGATCATACAGTCTGGATTCTTGTTCAATAAGTAGTTTTGAAGGGCGATCGGCGTTTCTTTTACGGTTGAAACCAAGCCAATCTTCGTATAACGTAGTGCTTCGTCAAGCATGGCTTCATCTGAACGAAATAATTTTACAGAGTAAAGAGGTTGTAAAATGGTAGTAACGTCATTAAAGGCAGAGCAAGTAAGTTGGATACATGAAACACCGGAATTGTATGCTAAATTCACTAATGCAGAAAAGCGGTGAATGATTTCCGGGGTTAACTTGCCGCTTTTTTCCATCAAGGAGAGAAGGCTCGTATCCATGAAATGAAGGAGTTCAATGGATGGAGCAACTTCCTGAAATGCCCTTTCAATTGGTTTTAGTGCTGTTGTGGTTGCATGAATCAGTGCGATTTTCAATAAAAACCCTCCTACTCTTTTCACCATTATATCTATCAAAACATTAAAATTCCATTATATTACATGTGAATGAAGTTCCCATAATATCTGTTAAGTCATGAAAGGAAGTGTGCAGCATGGAGAAAGGGGTCCTAGACGACATTAGCCGAGTAATTCCAGGTGATAGAATATTCCTTGACCTGGCAGAAAGGTATTGTTATAGCTATGATGCTTCTTTCGGTGAATATTTACCAGAAATCGTTATACAGCCAAAAAACGCCAAAGAAATCAGTGAAGTAGTGAAGTTGGCTAATATACACAAAATACCTGTTTACCCTCGGGGTTCCGGGACATCGCTAAGCGGCGGTCCCTTACCTGTTAAAGGAGGGATGGTTCTTGATATGACCCTTTTACGAGATAAATTGATTATTGATCGGGAAAATATGCTTGCCATTGTTTCTCCAGGCGTAATAACTGCAAATATCCATAAAAAAGCCGAGGAGGCAGGTTTGTTCTACCCACCAGATCCAAGCAGTTCCAATGTTGCTACAATTGGAGGGAATTTATTAGAAAACTCCAGCGGACCTAAGGGTTTAAAATATGGAACGACAAAAGAATATGTTATTGGGTTAGAGGTGGTCACACCCACAGGAGAAATTATACGTACAGGCGGAAAGACCGTGAAAAATGTAACAGGGTACGATTTGACACGTTTAATTGTAGGATCAGAAGGCACCTTGGGCATTGTGACAGAAGCCATCATTCGCTTAATCCCGAAACCGCAATCTAAAAATACGTTTGTCGCCCACTTCAATCATTTGATAGACTCCGGCCATGCCATAACAAGCATATTATCGTCAGGAATTTTACCATCAGCCTTGGAATTAATGGATAATGCTTGTATCCGTGCTGTTGAAAGCTATCGGCCTTCAGGTTTGCCTCTCCATGCAGAAGCCATTTTGATCATAGAAATAGATGGTCACCCTTTGGCCATCGAGGAAGAAATCATTAAATGCGCCGATTTATGCAGGGCTGAGGGTGCTTCCTACGTCAAAATCGCTGAAACGGAGGAAGAACGGCAAACCATTTGGAGTGCGCGAAAATTGGTTTCACCGGCGATTACACAAATGGGTCCTACAAAGATTTCTGAGGATGCGACAGTCCCACGCAGTCAAATTCCGGCGATGATGGAGAGATTAAACCAAATCCGGGAGAAATACGAGTTGAACTTGGTTGTTTTCGGTCATGCAGGGGATGGGAATTTACACCCGAACATCATTACAGATAAACGCAATATAACAGAGATGAAAAAAGTGGAGCTTGCCGTTAGTGAAATTTTTGAAGCTGCGATAGAACTTGGCGGAACCCTATCCGGAGAACATGGAATTGGTACGTTAAAGTCACCATATATGGAAATGGAATTAGGGATTACAGGGGTGAATATGATGAAAAAAATCAAAGAAGCTTGGGATCCCAATAATATCTTGAATCCCGGAAAGATTTTTCCTGAAAAGGGCCAGACAAAGGTCGTGTTGGTTACATGAATCTACCTGTTAAATCTAAAGAAACAAATGCAGAGGTTCAAAATTTATATTCTGATGCCTATGACTGGACAAACCAATGTGTTAAATGCGGGTACTGTTTACCAGCATGCCCTACATATGAATCAATGGGTGTAGAATCCGCTTCACCACGAGGCCGAATCAATCTAGTTAAAATGGCAGCTGAAGGAAAAATAGATTTCCAAAAGGATTTAGCCCAACCGATCGATCTATGCTTAGGTTGTCGTGCTTGCGAAACGGCATGTCCAGTCGGTGTACCTTACGGACATATCCTGGAAGCGGCGAAGGAGGCCATAGAAAATTCCCAGCCTGCAAACCAAAAGAATAAAATGACAAAGATGAAAAAGCTGGCATTGGTTCACCTATTTCCTTTTCCAAAACGAATGAATCGGGTCGGAAGTGTCGTCCATCTCTATCAAAAAACAGGATTATCCAAACTTATCCGTAGATCAAATGTTTTACAAAAGGTGTCCCCTGCACTTGCTCATTTAGAGCAAGCACTTCCAACGACCGAGTCTTCCTCCAAACGCATACGCAAGGGTACGATAATACCGGCAAAAGGGGAAACCAAATTAAGGGTTGCGTTTTTCACAGGGTGTATCATGGATTCCATGATGTCACGAATCAATCGTCTTACGATCGAACTGCTAACCTTAGTGGGATGTGAGGTCATTCTTCCCGAGAATCAGAATTGCTGCGGTGCTCTTCATTCTCATCAAGGTGAAACTAAACAAGCGAAAGAGTTAGCGAAAAGCAATATTCGTGCTTTCATGCAGGCAGAAGCTGATGTCATTGTTAATAACGCAGGAGGATGCGGCGCTTCGCTTCTCGAATATGAACATCTATTGGCCAATGATCACAAATGGTCTGGAGCAGCAAGGGATTTCTCAAAGAAATCTAAAGATATTAGTCAAATCCTGTATCAATTGGGGCCACTCCCCTTTACTGAAGAATGGCAAGGCATTGTTTCTTACCAAGATTCCTGTCATTTACGCAATGTTCAAAAGGTACAACAAGAACCGCGTTCATTGCTGCAATCCATACCGGGAATTTCCTATGTGGAAATGGAAGGGTACGATCGTTGCTGTGCATCAGGAGGCATCTACAACCTTCTCCATTTTGATGAATCCATGAAAATCCTTGATGAAAAAATGAGGAACCTAAAAGAAACAAAAGCCACGACAGTTGTTACCGTTAACCCTGGCTGCCAAATGCAAATGAGCATTGGCATTCAAAGGGAGGGTACAGCCGCAAATCAAATAAAAAGCATGCATCTTGTTGAAATTCTAGCCAAGGCTTGCGGCTTGGATTGAAAAAAGAAATGTTGAAAAAAGAAACGTCAGTATTTCCTGCTTTATTGGAGGAATTGCTGACGTTTTTATTTCTTCATTAAATCTTTCGGTATTAACCATAAATTAGATTGTTATAGGCGTAAAAGGTTATGCTGCCATGTCCGGGAGAACATATACATGGAAAAAAGGGCAAATTTTGTACATTAAAAGGAAGAAACGGCATGTTAATAAGAAATATAACTATATTAAGATATGGAAAAGGGTATAATAAGTAAAGTAATAATTCATTTTTAGTATGGGATATTTGTAGGATCGGAAATATTTCCGTCACTATCCCGATACATAAAGACAGAAGGAGAAATGATTGATTTGAATAATAAAGAAACAAAAGCTATCGAGTTACCTGCAAATTATGAGGAATTGAAAAAATCCGCCAATCGTAAATCTAATTGGAGAGAACGTTTAGATGCGATAGAAGAGTTAGGTCAATCGAAAAATAAACAAGTAATCGATGTTTTAACACATATCATGAATAGTGATGCTGTCTATAAGGTTCAAGAAGCCGCCTACCGTCAACTGAAAAGATTAGGTGAGGATGTTCAGCTACCTGCTAGAAAAAAAGGCGAGTTGGTTAAAGGATTAACCAAAATCTTAGTCCGGATCAAGAAGAGTTTACCAGAAAATCACACATATACTGATTTCAAAGAGAAACTGCAGAAGATGAGAATGGATATATATGATGCCTATGAAGGTGAAAAAGGTGCAGACTTTGATAAGTGGCTTGAAGACACTTGGTCTGCTTTATCAAAAAGATAAAAGTTCATCCACTAAAAGATAAATATGTCATACTTGATGCGGGAGCAAGATTTTTGCTCCTGTTTCTTATCGTTTACCTATAAAAAAGAAATACACTCCTTACACCTTTCCTATTAAATTCCAAATGAGACATCCTCTATATACAAAGATTACATGACTAAGTATCTATAAAATGTATTCCGATAAAAACCAAATTTTCTAATCCTTTATGCGCAATATAGAATAACACCATTTATTTCCTGCTTAAACACATTTTCTTTATAACTCAACATAAAGTTAATAGTAGAATGTTCGAATTCACCAAAAAAGCGGAGGAAGATTAATGAATCAACTCTATACTATTCTCGAAGAGGCTCCATCGACCTCACCCGAATGTGTATGGGCTATATGGTTCTTATGGAAGGTTCAGCGTCCTTGCGTGAAGGTATCTGGAGTTGGGACAGGTTGTAACGGAACTGTTTATTGCTTGAGTACGTGACCAAACATGGAAAGAAAACCTTTCTTGTATGTTGAATTCAATCGAAGAAGGTAAGACAATCATTCATTGGAAGTATTAGACTTGATTGGAACTTATTAACAACAGACTGCCCAAACAGAGCATGAATGTATCATGGAATCCAAAAAAATAAATGTTCATTACATATATAGGCAAATGACTACACAAAAATTCCGTTTAGTCATTTTTGGAGCTGGATTGGATGTAAACCCTATAGTCAGGGTGACGGCCACAAATCAACTCATCGAAATGTATAAAAGAAACCACAATTACGCCTTTGTTGCTTCTAGTTTACAACCTCCCATTCTAATTGATATAGATTTTTTTCCGAAATGAACCATTTACCAGGAGACCAAGGTGCAAAATAGATCCTTATGGAGAAGAGAGAAGTTGGGAAACTTGTTCCTTTATATGAGGAATAATGGTTTGTTGACATTGACAATATGAAAGAATACTTATTTTGGAAAAAATAGATAACCATTAAATAATATTGATAACGAGGAGATCTATATGGATATTATCGGAGAAGGGGTAATTCGTAAAGATGCATGGGATAAGGTCACGTGGCAAGCGATTTACACTGGGGACCATAACGAAACAAAAATTCTCCATGTTAAAAAGGTAATTAGTCCTTATGCACATGCACATATCAAAAATATAGACAAAACGAAGGCTCAAAAAGTTGCTGGTGTTCGAGCTATTATTACTGGTGGGAATTTACCGTTAACAGGAGAAGAAATTAGAGATCGGTACCCCATAGCTCAAGATAAAGTCCGATATCATGGAGAAGTTGTCGCACTTGTTGTTGCTGAAACACCGAAACAAGCAAAAATGGCTGCAGACGCCATTCAAGTGATTTATGATCCTTTACCTGTTATCAATTCACCAACATCAGCCTTTCAACCTAATTCTTCGATACTGCATCCGGATTTAAAATCCTATAAAAAAATTTCCGAGGTATTTCCCGAGCCTGGGACAAATATAGCAAATCGAACAAAAATCAGGAAAGGAAATAAAACAACAGGTTGGCAACAGAGCGAAATCATTATTGAAGAAAAGTTTTCTTTTTCTCCTTCTGATCATGCAGCCATGGAAACAAGATGTTCTTTAGCAGAAATTCACTCAGACGGTAAGGTCATAATCACTTCATCTTCTCAAGCTCCATTCATGATTTAGCCTTTGATTAGTGATTACTTTGGTGTGGAAATCGGGAACGTCATCGTAAACACTCCACTTGTTGGAGGCGGATTCGGAGGCAAAGCCTCTGTACAGCTTGAACTATTAGCCTATATCGCGTCAAAGGCCGTTAATGGAAGGTTAGTAAAAGTTGAAAATAGTCGCGAAGAGGATATTTTGACATCACCTTGTCATATCGGACTAGACGCTATTGTGAAATTAGGCTGTACACAATCTGGTTTGCTAAAGATGGCTGAAATGACGTATTTATGGGATGGAGGAGCTTATGCCGACAAGGCCACTGATCTAAGTCGTGCTGGAGCAGTTGATTGCACGGGCCCTTACCATATTGAAAATATTTGGTGTGATTCACTTTGTATGTATACAAATCATCCATACGCTTCGCCTTATCGTGGCTTTGCGCATTCAGAAGTATTATTTGCCTTTGAGCGGACTATGGATTCTCTCTCAAAAAAGCTCGGAATGGATCCACTTGAACTTCGTGAAATGAATGCCATACTCCCAGGGGATTCCACCCCGACGCAAGTTCAATTAAATTCTAGCTCGGTAGGTAATCTACCTAAGTGTATACAAGTGCTAAAGAAGAAAATGAATTGGGAAGAGGGTCAGTTAGTTAAAATAAACGAAAAGAAAATAAGGGCAAAAGGGGTTGCTTGTATATGGAAGACTTCTACAATTGATACCAACGCCGGATCTGGTGTCATTTTAACGTTTAATCCTGATGGAAGTGTAAACCTTATATCAGGATTAGTAGAAATCGGTACTGGAACGAAAACGGTATTGGCCCAGATTGTCTCAGATATATTAAAGCTCGATATTGATCGAGTTAACGTTCAGATGGAGGTAAATACTCAAAATACTCAGAACATTGGAAAACTGTCGCAAGCCGTGGGACTTTCATGGCAGGGAGAGCAGCGATCAAGGCTGCTGAAGATGCACTTTTACAATTAAAGAAACTCGCTTCCAGTGTGTTAAGAGTTCCCGTTGAAGACATCGTCCTTGGTCATGAGAAGGTCTATGTCAGAGGGGAACCAAATATGGAGATTCCTTTTAACCAACTTGTATATGGGTATACATATCCTGATGGAAGTTCAGTTGGAGGTCAGATAATCGGCAGAGGGTATTATACCATTCCACACATTACAAATTTGAATCCCGATACAGGTGCAGGCAAACCAGGCCCTGAATGGACCGTTGGTGCACAAGGAGTAGAAATAGAGTATGACATAAGTGAATATACGTACAAGATAATAAGGGCAGTATCTGTCATTGATGCAGGAAGGGTTTTGAATCAAAAAACTGCAGAAGGGCAAATAATGGGTGCAATGAGCATGGGCTTAGCTTTTGGTGGGCGTGAAACCTTCTATTTTGATCGCCTGGGCAGAGTGTTGAATCCTCAATTCAGAACTTATAGGCCGTTAAGATATGGAGAAAACCCTGAATATATTTGTGAATTTGTAGATACACCACAATTAGATGCTCCATATGGCGCTAGGGGGCTGGGGGAACATGGGCTTCTGGGTATGCCGGCTGCTTTAGGTAACAGTGTATCTTTGGCTGCTGGGATTCCTTTGAACCAGTTGCCAATATTTCCTGAACTCATTTGGAGGGAGAAGATCGTAATGTTACCTTATAATTTTGATTATTACAAACCACGAACGATAAATGAAGCGATTGATCTTTATCAAGTATTGAAATCACAAGAAAGAAAACCATTGTATTATGGTGGAGGGACTGAAGTTTTAACATTAGGACGTTTGAATTATGTTTACACCGATGCCATTATTGATTTAAAGGGGATTCCCGAATGTAATGTATTTGAGTTTCAACACCAAGACCTTATCATTGGCTCAACTTTGAGTTTACGTGTAATCGTAGAAAATAAGCTATTCCCATTATTATCTTCATATTTTTCTTCACACAACAAAAAACTACAGACCAATGACTTCATGACTGTTAACAGTAAATAATGGTGTTATACCTTTCAATTCTTAAAGAGTAGGGGTATTTTTTGAAAAGATTGCATTAGATGTTACTGCGCCTGGAAATTTAAAGATTACTAGAGGTAAAGCCTACTATTATAGGACTTTGCCTCTAGGCCAAAACATATGGTTTCACATAGCGATGATTTCGGACAAATAAACGTAATAATTAAGGGGTAGGGAACGTTTTTTAAAGAACAGTTCATTAACCTCTTAAATGACCACTGCATCAACTAATGCTCTCACGTTAATAGACACCTCTATTATGAAAGGAACTAAACAAATACCTGTAATAAAATGGGTAAATATAATCAGTGATACTTAAAGATTAGAACTTATAATGTAGAGAAGTGTGGATAAAGGAGAAAAGGTTTTGAAAAAATGAATTTGATTATCTTTTACCACTCGGAATTTCTGAGAAAATTAATATAACAAAGACTTTTAACATATCCATAACTAAAACGGGAGCACCTTCAATATGCAACAAAGCGGCAGAACAATTAAAGCGAATTCGTAAATGTACATGAATTCTGAGGTAGGAGAAAAAATGACTGATTATATTGAGCTTTGGAGACAGGCAATGGTAGATCATACAGGAAAAATACCTAACAGGCTAAAAGATGATGCAGCAGAAGAAGCTTTTTGGTCCTCCAGGGTTGCAGGGAAAAAACAACATGAACCAGATCCTTATGCAAAACTGGTGCAGCAAGAGTTAATGGCTTTATTAAAAAACGACGATCATGTATTAGAAATCGGCCCTGGGTGGGGCAATTATACATTTGATATTGCAAAAGAAGTCAAGAAGATAACTTGCATGGATAGTTCAAAAAGCATTATCAGTTTTTTGAAATCCCAGGCGAACGTGAAAGGTTTCGAAAACATGGAGTTGATTCATGATAAGTGGGAAAGTGAGACCAAAAGAGACAAATATGATGTAGTTTTTGGTTTTAATTGTTATTACCGTATGAAAGAAATCGGCCATACCTTATTAAAAATGAATGAGTCAGCAACCCGTTTAGTTATCGTGGGTATGACAACTGGACCAGAAAAACCTCATTATATGGAATTGAAGCAACGAGGATATACAATTAATGTAAGAAAGCGAGATTACATACACATCTTGAATGTTTTGTATCAACTTGGAATACTGGCGGACTGTAAGATCGTGAAATTGAAAAGCAAAAAAATCTATTCTACATATGAAGAATTGTACCGCGAAAATACGACAAAAATTCTAGATGAGGACTTTTCTCATGATGAAGTAAAAACAATCCTTGATAAATATGTCGAGGAAAAAGATGGAGTTTTCGAATACGAATATCCGTTTCATGCCGCTTTGATGTATTGGAATCCGAAGGGTAATTGAATATCTTGGTACCTTTTTCCTGAATACTTTTTCCTCTTTTTGAGGAACTTCAGGAAAAAGGTATTTTTATTTTAGTTATTCGCAAAATATATTAACAAGCCTACAAAAAATGAAGAGAAAACGGAGTGTGAATGATAAATGAAAGAAATTACCGAAAAGAGATTTTGTGAAACGTGTAAAAAAGAGACAGTTCATACGGTAGGTGAAGATGCTTTTGAAATAGAATATTCCTGTAATGAGTGCAGTCAGCACCAAGAGATTTTCAAGACATTTTTTTAGAAATAGTCCAACGAATTTGAATGGGCTTGGAGATTCGTTAAAGATTGAGTCATTCGCAATCAGAAGTTTAAATTGCGAGGTTAAAAGTTCCACTAACTCCGATTTGCTTTGGTTTTTGAAAAATGACCAACAATTCAGGGAAGTATTCCTCTTCGATATTTTCTGCTTTTTTCCGTAGAGCGGAACGAAAATCCAGCTGAAACAATAGCTAATGCGCATCAAAACAAGTACACCTTCATAACTAGTCAATAGGTACATTCTGGTTTTACACCGTGCATTACCGAGGAGATATAAACATAGCAACGCAAAAAGCTGTGTTTTTCCCTAAGCAGGTCTACTAATTTATCAGGTGTATAAACCCATAACCCCCTTCACCGACCGTTGCTTTAAATTCAATTGAAAGACCAAGTGTCCTACCTGTTTCGAATGTTAATTTCCACTGCAGGCACTCGCTTTCCGCGGGCGGTCCGCTCTCGGCGCATTGCGCCTGCGGGGTCTCCCTTGGACGCGTATTCCCGCAGGGGTCTTGTACCCTCCGTTCCAATCAAATCAACTTTGTTTTAACATTTCGTGAGTACAAATCATCCAAATCCATTTGTACGGCGTGTTCATTTTAATCACAGTGTACAGAAAGTAAACATTGTATTTCAAAGTGATTTTATGGAGATGGTAAACAAAGATCTAGTATATACAAAATCAGTGGATAATCGCATTCATTGTGCAATATTAATAGAGTTATTTAAAGAATTAAAAGGCGCGGAATTTGCTGGAACGTTGTATGGTGTCGTAACTGTTCAAGAACAAGTGGGCCAACTGGGAGCTGCAATGGTAGGTAATGCAATTGAGCCAGATTATGCAATCGTTCTAGATACTATCCCAGCAGGTGATACGCCAGATATAAATACGGAAGTATCACTTCCCGTCTACCTTGGGAATGGACCAGCTTGTCCTATTGCGGATGGGGTAAGAGGAACAATGGTATTCAACCACATCCATCCTAAAGTGCGAGAAATCATTGAAGAACAGGCAGCTAGAGCAAATGTATCATTGCAAATGATGACATTAGTCGGGGACGCCTATACGACGGATGCCGCAAGTTTGACTTCAGCGAATAAAGGGATACCGGTAGGGGTTGTATCAACACCGCGCAGATATTCCCACTCTCCAGTTGAATTGGTTAATCTCAATGATGCCGAAGGGGTGTTGAAGATCGTAAAAGGAATCGTGATGGATAATGGAGAGAAGGATTTAAATTTTATTTAATATATAGT
>NZ_JBHXAS010000091.1:0-19707 GCF_042727425.1 Peribacillus sp. NPDC060253 | reverse complement strand
TTATTTTATAGAGCTCATCATTCAGGATAAAATTTAAAGTTATTTCATTAAATAAAGTTACTTCCTACAAAAAAGAACCTTTACTAAAAAGTAAAGGCTCTAACTATATAAATGGAATTTACTACGTATTTAGAAAGCACAGTATCCAACAACTGGTTTAGATGATCCCGTTTTAATAAAATAATCTGGAACGTAACCCTGATCAAGGTCACCGCCGTAGCCATTATCATCGGCAAAATCCCAAATTTTACTTCCTTTATAGGATTCACCATTTACATAACAATACAACCAAAGTTTTTTTCCATCAGGAATATTGGTTTCAACTCTTTTACCATTAATCGTTGGCGTGGTTCGAATATCCAGACCTGCACCACCCGTTTTTTGAACTGGATAAAACGCAGCATGTGTAATGGGTAGATTGGTAAGCAATACCAAACCAGCGATTACAACTGCAACCAGGGAGAATGTAACTTTTTTAAGCATCTGTTACCTCCTATATAAGAGTTTATAGTCGGATTCCTCTTACTTCTAGAACAAAGAATGACTAGGTCTGACTCATTTGGAAATATGAGGAATACCTTTTTAAAGATACAATACATTTCATGAGAAATCAACGAATAGATTGAATTTTTTGAATTTGTTTTATCAAAAGTGAATGTATCCATATCTAATTATCACTTTCACGGATGTAGCAATATATCATTAAACGAATGGATTGCTTAATTGAAGCAAGCCATAATTTAAAAAGCTAGAGAATAATTAAGTATTCGGGAGATAATTAAAGTATAAAGAGGAAGGGATTAACGTTCTTTATATTTCCCCTTTTAAAATAACATCCTTTAGGATTTTTTCTAGATACTCATAATTCCTTTAATTCCCCAAAGTGTCATCTTCAAAGACGGATTCTGCAAATTAAGAAGTTTGGAGAGGAAATCCTTCGTAGTTGGTAACTTACTTAAGACGGTTAAAGTCGTTCAGATATTACCTTCTCTAAAAGCATGAGCACTCCAAATTTCGGATATGAAAAGAATTCCATTTGTACCCGTTCATAATCAAAGATAACTAAGCAAGGATTTTCCTCGTAAAAATGTTTTATGGTATGATAGTTAGATTGTTTATCACCCCGGTGACACATGTACATTCATCTAAGAAAAGAGGTTTTTATGCACACCACAGAATTAACTAAGCGACATTGGTTGCTCATCTTAACACTTACTTTATTAACATTCGTTCTCGGGACAAGCGAATTTGTTATCGTCGGGATCTTAACCGATATTTCCTCGAGTCTCCATATTACAAATGCAAAAGCAGGCACACTCGTTTCTGCGTTTGCGCTTACGTTTGCTGTTGCCACACCGCTCGTGATGTCGGCAACAAGTCATTTTCCAAAGCGTAGATGGATGTTGTTTTTGATAGGTTCGTTCATCGTCCTGAATGCTTTGTGCGTGTTTTCGACGAGCTACATCATGCTCCTTGCACTTCGGATGATGACGGCGATCGTAACAGGCGTTTTGATTTCACTTGCCATGGTTGTTGCAAGTGAAACCATGCCGATCGCTAAACGCGGACTCGCCATATCATTCGTTTTCGGTGGCTTTACGCTTGCAAACGTGATTGGAGTACCAATAGGCACTGTCATCGCTGAATGGTACGACTGGAATGCATCGTTCCTGTTAACGACTTTTCTCGGAGCTATTGCGTTTTTGGCATCTTTCTTCGTATTGCCTACTATGCAAAGTACCATTCGCAGTTCGATGCGTGATCAATTTTCTTTGTTGACACATCCGCGAATTTTAATGGCTTTTTTCATTCCATCTCTTGGATTTGGAGCGACGTATGCCGTTTATACGTATCTTGTTCCGATCCTGAAAGGAATGGAAGCACCAGGCAGTTCAATCAGTTTGATCTTGTTTGGCTACGGATTCATTTCCATTTTCAGCAACATACTCGCTGGTAAAATTGCCAGCTACAATGCGATCGGACGCCTCCGGTTTGTTTTCCTCGTGCAGGCAATCGTTCTGATCAGTCTATATTGGACGACAAATCATTTTATCATTGGATTGATTAATATTGGCTTGATGTCGTTAATGGCCATCCTTTTAACAACATCCACCCAGCTTTATTTGATAGATCTTGCAGGTATTTATCAACCAAAAGCTACAGGGCTAGCTGCTTCACTGATGCCAGTAGCAAGCAATGTCGGTATCGCCTTTGGTTCCGCACTGGGCGGAGTCGTTTACCATCAGGGAAACTTGCTGAATGTGACATGGGTCGGTGGGCTGGTTGCTATCTTTGCCAGTCTTCTAACTTTCCTAAGTTATCGCTTAGACCAAAAACAACAAAAGAAGGCAGCATAAGAGGATGAAGAAGCAATAAAAAAGCAGTTCTCGTGCAAAAATCACTCGTTAGAAACATAGAGTGTGGTTTCCTTTATATTGAAAAATTATGAAGCTAATCCAAACAATTTATGGATAAATTCTTATTGGTTTTGGGCAAGCTTCACCCTTGATAAACCTGTTTCTTTTTAATCACATGCATGGCTTCTATGCCACTCAGTATGTAAGTAGCTGTACGAAATGATTTCTATCCTTACATCGAACGAACGCGCTTTTTTTATAAAACGATGATCCTGTTCTACCATATTATTGTGATATTTAACTTGCCTTATTTGCATGCCTTCAAGCATGCGATTCTCTTCTTTTAACTCTTGAATCGCTACAGGATAGGCTGGATTTTTATCCACTGTTATGACACAAGGTTTACAAACATGAGAAGTAGCCAAGGCTTTCTTGAAAAGCGCTTAGCTGCTTGTTTATCTCTTGATTCCCTTAGATAAAAATCAATCGCATTCCCTTCTGAATCGACTGCACGATATAAATAAATCCATTGACCTTTTACTTTGATATACGTTTCATCAACTATTCAAGAGTCATTTGTTGGCTTAAGATGACGACGTACTCTTTTATCTAATATTGTTAGACCATTTTAAACCTGTATTGATTATCAAGACCAATTCCACCTAATAAACTATTAGCGAGTGTCTCGCTTTGCTCAATTTTTTCTGATAGTATAGTAGATTGAATCAATGGAGTTCTACTTACAATTGAAGCGATTCGTTTTCTTGCTTCCCAAACGTCACGGAAAAAGATGAATCCAGCCCAATACCGCAGCCATTTCCATCGATTATCCATGTATTCTTAATAAAATATTTCTAAATTAGCCTTGCAACAGAATGGATTATCTGCTATATTACAGTCAATTAAATATTTTCTTACTTCATACTTTTTGAAGTGAGGATAGAGGAGCAAAGACCATTAGTACACATTTTGAGGAGAATGAGATCCTATGACTAGTGTGGAAAGGGGAATTTGCCGAAGCGGAAAGAATCTCATATTCTTGAAGCTGGTTCTGCTATTGAATAAATACAGGACTGTCATATAGGAAACTATATGGAGGGCTATCTTACGCACCGAAACGATTTTTTTGATAAATATTGTTTCTACTGCAGCAGCGAATCCTCGTTGTTGCTTTTTTGCGTTTACTCCTGAATGGCCCTAACCACCTCTGAGTTTTTCAAAAAAATTATACAAAAGGGTGTGAAGTTATGAATTTTGGCCAAGTATTAACCGCAATGGTTACCCCGTTTAATCATAATAATGAGGTTGATTTTTATGCTACGAGAACGTTAGTAAATTATTTAATTGCTAATGGTTCTGATGGATTAGTTATAGCTGGTACAACCGGAGAGTCTCCTACATTAACAGCAGAAGAGAAAGTAGATTTATTCAAAGTTGTTGTAGAAGTTGTTGATGGAAGAGTTCCAGTCATAGCTGGAACTGGCTCAAATAACACGAAAGCTTCTATCAGCTTAACAAGGCAAGCAGAGGCAGCAGGAGTCGACGGAGTTATGCTCGTTACCCCATACTATAACAAGCCGTCTCAAGAAGGATTATTTCAGCACTTTAATGCTATTGCCCAATCAACATCATTACCTGTAATGCTTTATAATATCCCAGGACGAAGTGTTGTAAACATGTCAGTAGAGACGATTGTTCGTCTCTCAAAAATCAACAATATTGTGGCATTAAAAGAAGCAAGTGGTGACTTAGATGCCATGGCACAAATCATTAGCGAAACAACTAGTGATTTTACTTTGTACAGCGGCGATGATGGATTAACAATACCGGTTTTAGCCATCGGTGGAACAGGCATTGTTTCGGTTTCTTCACACATAATTGGTAATGAAATGCAAGAAATGATTAATAGCTTCAAAAATGGTGATGTCCGTGGTGCTGCTTCCATACATCGTAATCTTCTTCCAATTATGAAAGCATTATTTGCTGCACCAAGCCCATCACCGGTAAAATCAGCATTAAATATGCGAGGGCTAAATGTTGGCGGTGTCCGCTTACCATTGCTCCCTTTAAACAACGAAGAAAAAACAGCTCTACAAATAGCTCTACAACCTAGTAACGTAGAATCTGTGTTATTAAAATATTAAAGCGAGACTTAAATACCGACTTTCTAATTAAAGACCATAATAAACGGGATAAGTTTATAAAAAGCAGTGCAACTTCGAAAGAAGTGCACTGCTTTTTGATTGTTTGCTCGACTTAGGGCTTAAACTAGTAGAAATAGCTCGTGGTTATAAGCTTAACGATATTATTGAGTCAACTGAACCAGCATTAATTATAGATCCTGACCTTTAATTCACCGCGATTTGCCAAACGAAATAACCTATCTAACTTTATGGGGTCAGATCAATCTTTACTGGTCGACCTTTTAATACGAACGCATCTGTTAGTTCATTAATAATAGGTGTACTCCACACTTTAGTGGCTATTTCAGGAAAAATAGCAGCAACGCCTCTGAATGCCAGTCGTTGAGTTTCTTTAGTAACGAGTTCTAATCCTACTTCTTTTTTTTCTGCTTTTCTTTAGAAAAAACGTTATCAGAATGGTAAGAATGACACAGGGGACCCATTCTAGAGATAAGACAGAAAATTTATTAGTTTCTTCATTGATTGCTTCTTTTTTAATCGAAGCAGGCACTTCTGTTTTCCTAACATCAGCCACTTTTTTAAGGTCAAAAGATTCTATGGCCGTCCCTTCTTGGTTCATGATTGAGAGAATACCATCATTACCGGTTTTAAGACTAGGTTCATCACTAGTTAAATATGTATAGTATAAGTCTTCATTCAGCTTGTAGGATTTAGAGTGGTCAGCTGAATAAAATATGTTATTTTTATCTATTTTGGCGGATTTAAAGTTTGCAAAGCCATTGCTGAATAGCAGCTCAGTATCAGAGTAGGCTTCCTTGTCTGAAGGAGCTTTAAGGGTAACGGCAATCAAGTCCTGTTCTCCTCTAGTAGCAGTAGAAATCAGGGTATATCCCGACTTACTAACGAAACCGGTTTTCCCACCTGTGATTCCCTCATAGGGAATTTCGCCTTTTAACATTTGATGATGGGTAACTAAAGTTGTGTCCCATGTTTTCACTTCCCATGGTAAATCCTTATTCCCCAAATATTCACGGAAGGTTTCATTTTTCATTGCATATTGGGTAATTTTTGCAAGGTCATGTGCTGTGGTTACATGGTTCTTGTCAAACAATCCATGAGGGTTCGTAAAATGAGTATCGGTGACGTTTACTTCTTTTCTTAAAAACTCATTCAAGTCCTCCATGAACTTTTTCTCACTACCAGACATATGCTCGGCTATTGCTATAGCTCCATCATTTCCTGAGTTGATTAGCGTACCGGCAATTAATTTGGAAAGCTCTATCTCCTCCCCAGGTACAATGAATAACGAAGAGCCTTCTGCCTCAGCCGCTTTTTTACTAATAGTCACCATTTCGTTCTTATCCCCGTGTTCTATAGCATATATAGCTGTGGCAACTTTCGTTAGACTGGCTGGATACATTTTTTTATTTGGGTTTTTTTCGTATAATACCTTCCCACTTTTCGCATCAATAATGATCCCGGCGTCACTAATGAGAGGTAAGTCGGATTCGGCACTTACAGTTGTTGATGCAAAGGGGATTAAAGCCAAAATGAAGATAAAGAAAAACTTTTTCATATAACTCTCCTTGAATGAAAGTAAAATCCTATATAGTCATAATAAAGTAAATTGAATGTTTAGAGATGTTTTTTTGAAATTGTAATAAAACAGTAATTACCCTTTAATAATCATGGAAAATTCTTGGGTAATAACCTCCATTTAATTTCCTGAAATAACTTTATTAGGGCTGTTACCCTTTAAGTGGGAGCCTTTGTTTTTAAAAAAAGAATTCTCCATTATCAACAAATTTGTATTTTTTATTTTTCATCTTGCTGACGAGGGGGTGTGCAAGCATATTGACCATATCTTTTCATGAAAAAACCCTTCAAACTGAAGGGCTCTAGTTACTCATTAGGTGCTTAATCATGACATTACTTACTGAAAAAGAATGCCAGGGTGCAACAATACTGCTCCCTGGCATTTTTTGAAACACTTTTTATAAGGTTGCTAACAGCAAAAACATCATCTTTATAAAGAATTTAAAAATGGATACATACCCACTCGCCACGACAGGAATTATTTCATGAATTATCCAAGTTGGATTAAACGAACCCTCCAATCTAATATCAAGGTAATAAGATTAACCTTTATTTAAAACAAGAGATCATAAGGTTAATGAATCAATTTTTCAAAAAAGAGAAGCCCCCTCTTCTCATTCTGAAGAGGGGGTATTGCGTCCCTTTAGTTACAAAGAAATAACACTGCCTCTGCAAACTTTTTTAATAAAGCACCTGTGGTTGATTCAAAACCTTTCAAGACTCTAGTTATGAGCAGACTTTTTCAACATTTGTTTATGATTATGAGAAATTCGAATTAATTGTATCTTCAACTTTCTTTAACATACCTTTATATGCGTCTTCATCAAGGTAACCAATACTTCCGAATAGTAAATGTTCCACAGGTTCGATTCCAGTGAAATCAAATATCCCAATGTCGGAGGTAACTTTCAAGCCTGCTGTCATACCCACCTTATCGTAAACCTCGTTAGGCGTTCCATGTGTATTGATAATGAGGCCCTTTTTACCCTTTAATAACTTAATTATACCTTCTTCTCCAGCAGAATAAGCAAACCCAAATGCAAATACTCGGTCTACATACCCTTTAAGAATTGCTGGAAGACCTGTCCACCAAATAGGGTAAATAAATGTTATAACATCTGCTTCAGTAATAAATTCTTGTTCCGTTTTAATGTCATCTGGAGTTTTTCCCGCTTTCATAGCTGCTGTGTCTTCTGGTTTCAGAACAGGTTGAAAATCAAGTGCATATAAATCACGGACAACAACATCGTGACTGTCCTTCTTTAATGCATGAACTGCTGTTTCCAAAATAGAGTGATTTAAGCTATCAGGGTATGGATGTGCATAAACAACTAAGTGCTTCATTTCAAACATCCTCCAATCATTCTATAATTTTCATTAGATTATTAAGCTTTACCTAATATTATAGTGTTAGACATTTTTTAAAAAGTAGTCATTTTCTTATAACATAGTCACAAAAATAGTACCATCGAGAAAGATATGCATTAATTGGTTAGTATTATCAATCCCTACAAATGAAATGGAGTTCGTGGAATGTAAATGGCCTCCCAGTACTGATATTACCTCTTCATCAGCTACTCTCTCCTGCCATAAAGTTGCAATGACATCTGGTGGGATTTATAAAAAAAAAACAGTCAATAATGACTGCTCTTCTTCATGATTACAGTGTGACTGAACAGGTTCCCATTTCATTTCCACCCCAGTTCAGTGAAAGCTTGTCCTGATCTGAAAGAGGACCGACGCCACTAGGAGTACCGGTAAAGATAATATCTCCTTCCCCAAGCCCAAAATGCTCTGCTGTAAATTCTATAATTGTTTGTAAATCGAAAAGTAAGTCTTTAATATTTCCCACTTGTACACGCTCTCCATTTTTTAACAGAGAAAAATCTACTTGTTTACATGCTTCGACACCCTGAAACGGAATAAATTCACTAACAACAGCTGAATTTTTAAATCCTTTCGCCAAAAGCCAAGGATGCTGCTTTTGTTTTAACTGTGCTTGAACATCTCTAAGTGTTAAATCCAACCCAATGGCCATGGCATCTACTATTTCATCCACTTTCATTCCTGTTTCGTAAGGCTTTGAGATATGTATGACAAGTTCGGTTTCATAGTGAATGGAGCCCTGATTACTTGGCAACGTAATTGCCTGACCATTTGCTTCAACAAGCGAATGAGTTGGTTTTGAAAATAAAAAAGGGGAAGTTGGTACTTCATTATTTAATTCTTTTGCATGCAAAGCATAGTTTCGGCCTACACAATAGATATTTTTAATGTCTTTCATCATTAAACTCACTCTTTTCTTTTATAGATTATATTTTCAGATTTCTTTTTGGAACTACACACCTGCTAGTATATTAGCATTATTGTTGATAAGGAGATTTGAGGACTTTTTGCATAAATCGTTTTGGATTATCAATCTGTTCAAAATCGTATTTGTTATATAATGAATGTGCATCATTCGTTGCTAACATAAACCTACGAACCCCTTGCAGTTCAGGGTGATTAGTAATGGTTTCCATCAACCATTTTGATAATCCTTTCTTACGATAGTTTGGTAATATGAACACATCACTAAGATACGCAAAAGTAGCTAAATCTGTTATCACTCTTGCAAATCCAATCTGTTCACTATCTTCATTATCTAATTCACCTTTGAATACTCCAAAACATAAGGGAGTATTTTCAATTGACTTTATTACTGTTTCCTTGGATATACCCTTTGACCAGTAGGCTTCTTTACTCAAAAAGTTATGTATTACATGTAAATCTAAATACTTCTTATTAGTAGAAATAGAAAATTCGTTATTTATCCATTTATCCATTTCAAGTCCTCCTAATTCTTTCTATTACCTGTTGTCATTATATCAAATCAATGGCACAAAACCCTCAAATAATTCATCAATTATTTCCTTTGTTTTACAATAAGTCCCCGGTTTTGGAAAAATTCGAATGGGTATCATTCGGTTATTACATTCTAGTTCTACAAATGATTTTTTCCCAAAAACACTTTAGCAACCTGCCTCTTTCATTTCTACGGCTACTTCGTCATTCATTTTTCTCATTTTGGCATCGGTAATTTCACCAGATAATTTATTCAAGATCCCTTTTAACTCTGGGTATTCTTCTCTCTTTAACAATGGTGCACCTTGATAAGGAGGGAAATGTTTGTCATCCTCCAATACTGTAAGATTATATATCTCACTATCAGTTGAATGCGCATCAACTATATTTATCTCTCCTGATTTTTACTCTCGAGAATTGTATACGATAATTTTTTTGTATACCTAGGTAACCCTCTTCACGCTCAGGAAATTCTGGCGGAAAGCCAGCCTTAATTGTGCCTTCTACTGCTTTTAAGTCTGAAATTTTCATAGTTATTAATGAGATGAATTAAATCGGTTGGCAATTTGTCTTTAACATGTTCCCTGCGGTCAATCTGAGTGAAAAATGCACCAAAGGGAACATCCATGCGGTCGATATTTCCTTTACTCCGATACTCTTAGCAAGCTTCCAGGAGCTAGGCCAACAGAGCTGGTGCCACCACGAATAAGACCATGGCTCGGCTGAAGTCAGTCCGAACTTAAGCCATGTCTAAGAGTTTGTTATTATTTAGACATGTTATTTTTATTTCAAAAAATTTACTGGCTAAGTAATTTATATCCTTTTTTCTCCTTGATTAAAATGACACCTAACAATCCCATCAAAGAAAATAGGACAGGAATGAGAAATCCATAATGATAGCCCACAATAGAATGTTGCGGGAATAGATCCAGTACTTTTCCGAAAACACTTGGCAATAAAACGGCACTTAAGAATCCACCCATATTGGCAAACCCCGATACAACACCCACTTGTTCAATAGGAAAGGATTCCCGTACCACTGCGAAAGTCAAAGAACTTGCTCCATTTCCAAACCCTACGATAAAAAGTAAAACCACTACCATAATAAATGGAGGGTGCACGCCTGAGAAGAACAAACCACTCCAACTACACAAGACAATGAGATGGATTATGGTGTAGACTTTTTTGATAGAACCCAGCCGGCTTGTAATCCAGCTAATTAAGGGACCTCCAATGATGGCACCAAAAAGACCAAACATAATAAGCTGGCTTGCCCCTGAACGAGACATTTCAAATACATGAATTCCATAAGGAACTCCCCACGAACCGATGAATCCTATATATGTGCCTACTACACCAAAGTGGCAAAAGAAAGTGGCCCAGGCTTGGCGGGTAGAAAATATTCGGCGTAGAATCGTCCAAACACCTTCCCGTTCTTTTATTAAAATATCCTTTGCTTTGGGATCATCTTTAAATAGTTTTTTTGGTTTCGATACAAGCACAGTATAAAGAAGATAGGATGAAACCACTAAAATTATTCCTATGCTAAGGAATGGGGTCCTCCAACCAGCGACTGAAATCCAAATGGAAAAAGGTACGGTAGCTGATAACGAACCCAGGCTGGCAACCATGGCAACCAGGCCTAACAATCTTACAAATTCCTGTGCCTTAAACCATTGGCTTAATATTAAAACCAAGTTGACAAAAATGGTGGCATCTCCAATTCCCACTAATAATCGGGAGAAAATCAACAAGTATTCATTGGGAGAAAGACTGTAGATAAGGCTTCCAACCCCATTAAGGAGTGTGCCGATTATAAGAAATCGATTGGGGCCATATCGGTCAGATAATAGACCAACCGGTATTTGCAATCCTGCATAGGCTAAAAATTGAATGCCGCTCATAAGACCTATGGTAGAAGCTGAAACATGAAAATCCTTCATCAATTGATCTGTAATAAGACCAGGAGCTGTTCTTTGGCTTACAATTAAAAAGTAAGCAAATAAGACGGTGCCAAATACTACCCATCTATAACCGCTTTCTTGTTTATTCATTTTTATGTATCGCCTCCCGTATAAACCTACATCCTCCCCGTTCACCAACAATAAACAATCAGCGTGAGTACACACCGATCCCTAAAGGTGATACCCGTAATTGCTTTGATTCAAGCACAGAGTGCAGTACGTTGGGCTCTTCCGCAATTCTTTAGGCGTCAGCGGAAACGAAAGGGAGGCTAAACTTGCTGACTTTAGTCGTAAATCTGTCATTGTTTCTGGTAATTCAGACATATCGGCCGCCGGTGAAATAATCGTTGTACGAACATTATTGCCAAACGCTTCTTTGCGGAGACCTTCCGTAATCGCACGTACAGCAAATATCGTACCACAATAAACCAAGTCCGTAGGCCCTATTAAGTGTACTAATACTGAAGAAATATAATAATATGCCCTTCTTTTAGCGAATCGCATGACCTTTTACATAACTAGGGGTTTGTTACATTCACAAAGTCTTATATAACCATTCGTATCATTCAATATTCAATAATACGAAATTTCACCATATTACATCAAGGTACATATGTCCATTTAATCGTAATCCATTTAGTAACCCATTCAATTACATGAGGATTTGCATATGATACCTTTATCCTCTTTTTAGAAATAGAAAGAGATCTTTAAAGCTGTTATTAATACAAGCCTATGTAATCCCCGTCCATATCATCCTGTGTATCTGGTTCAATCATCTCTTTATTATCCTCCCAGTAAATGTATGAATACAGGAAAAATTAAATCAACATGAAGCACCGACAATTTCATTAAAATATCCCGCTCTTAATTTAAGAGCGGGAATTGTTACAGGAGGATTGATGAATATATATCCATTAAAGCGAGAAAAAAAAGACTTGAACTCTTTTACTTGTAAATCGTGTGGGGAAACATATGATGAGTTTCTGATGAAAAAAGAATGGAATGTTTGTCCGAAGTGCCAATATCACTACCCCGTTACAGCTTATGACCGCATCTTAATGATTACAGATAGTGGGTCTTTTTCGGAATTCGATAAATGTTTAACTTCCGTTGACCCGTTAAACTTCCCTGAATATAAAGATAAATTAATTTCTGATAAGAAAAACACTTCATTAAATGATGGGGTTATTACTGGGGAAGCTTTCATAGGTGGCTATCCGGTCGTAATTGGTGTCATGGATTCTCGCTTCCGTATGGGAAGCATGGGCTCAGCGGTGGGTGAAAAAATCACAAGATCCATCGAGGAATCATTAAAAACCCGAAAACCATTAATACTATTTTCAGCAAGCGGTGGAGCTCGGATGCAAGAAGGGATTCTTAGTCTAATGCAGATGGCAAAAACGAGTGCCGCTTTAGAACAATTAAACCATGAAAAAATTCTTTTCGTATCCGTTTTAACCAACCCTACAATGGGGGGCGTTTCTGCTAGTTTCGCTTCATTAGGTGATATAAATATTGCCGAACCACAAGCCTTAATTGGCTTTGCAGGTAAACGTATCATTGAACAGACCATAAGAGAAGAACTCCCGGAAAATTTTCAAACCTCTGAATTTTTATTAGAACACGGACAACTGGATATGGTTGTAAAGAGGAGTGAATTAAAAGAAGCGTTATCAATCATTTTAAAAATTCACCATCTCAATTTTAGGGAGTGTCTTTGAACGATGAATTTGCAAGAATTAATAAAACTAGAAAACCATATTGCTGAACTGAAAGAAATGTCTACAAATCATCATCTTGATCTAACCGAAGTATTAAATAATCTTGAGCAAAAAGCCAATGAAATCAGAAATCATCTTAATGAGAATATGGAAGTATGGGATAAAATTAAACTATGTAGAATTCAACAACGTCCTACTACTTTAGACTATATCCATCATATTTTTGAAGACTTTATTGAACTTCATGGTGACAGACTATATGGGGATGACCCTGCATTAGTTTCAGGGATAGCTATCTTCGATGGAATGCCTATAACCGTATTAGGAAATCAAAAAGGTAAAAATACAAAAGACAATATCTATCGCCGTTTTGGCATGTCTCAACCTGAAGGCTACAGAAAAGCTTTAAGAATTATGCAGCAAGCAAATAAGTTCAATCGACCTATCGTAACATTCATTAACACGCCTGGAGCCTTCCCAGGTCGTGAAGCCGAAGAACGTGGACAATCTGTAGCTATTGCCAGCAATCTTCGTGAAATGGCTAGCTTTGAAGTGCCCATCATCTGTATTGTAATTGGCGAAGGTGGGAGTGGTGGTGCGTTGGCTTTAGGTATTGGCAATCGAATCTTCATGCTAGAAAACACATTTTATTCAGTTATATCGCCTGAAGGAGCAGCAGCATTATTATGGAAGGATGCCACACAAGCAAAACGCGCAGCTGAAGCATTGAAAATTACGGCTAAGGACTTGATGAAACTAGGAGTGATTGATGAAGTCATAAAAGAGCCTGTTGGAGGAGCACATAATGACCTTCTTCTTCAATCGCAATATATAAAACAAACGTTACGAAAAGCATTGCAAGAACTTGGTCATTTAGATAAAGGCATTATACGCCAGCAACGTTACGATAAGTTCCGCAAAATTGGTGAGTATATGGACGAAATACTAGGGTAATGATGATCATACTAGTTTCTTCAACTTTTTAGGATTGTCTCCTTTTCTTCAATCTGAAGTCTCATATTGCTTCTTAAATATGGGAATCTCTGAACTGTAACCGATTATACTCTTAAAGCCACAAGTTCATAAAGGAAGGAACTAAATGATGATCATTTACCCTTCTATTCATATCTGATGTTCTTAACTTGAAAATCCTCCCATCATATAGTCCATTAATAGAATATAAAGCACCATTTAAAGTTTTATTATGTTATTAATACTTCTTCAAGGAACTTGTCCCTATGCTTGTACATGTTAAAGCCCGAACTTGTGTCAATGTGCTTTGACACTCATGCATCATACAAGAGGGCTCTTTTCTCTAAAGAGGCGGATCATTCTTCAAAACAAAAATGTCGTCCCTTTAACTGATAGGAAAAAGCGATTCTGCTTATTGAAGAATCGTGCCGGATAGCTGAAGATCAATAATAATGTAAAGAGTGTATTAAAAAAACGAACGTGGAATATGCTTTAAATATCAAACTAAGGGAGGAAATGAGTCAATGAAAAAAATAAAAATTATATACTGGATTTTCACGGGACTATTGGTGGTATTAATGGGTCTGGGTTCTATTCCGGATATAATGTCTGTTCCCGATGCAGTTGATTTATTTACTCATTTAGGTTATCCCACCTACCTCCTGCCCTTCCTTGGAATTGCAAAGCTATTAGGTATTGTGGCGATACTTGTTCCTGGCTTTCCAAGAATTAAGGAATGGGCTTATGCCGGTTTTGTCTTTGATTTGACGGGCGCTTTGTATTCAAGCATATCAGTGGGCGATCCCGCCAGTGGATGGTTGCTTTTCATTATCGGATATATTTTGATAGCTGTCTCTTATATTTTTCATCACAAAATAATAAAATCCGCTTCATCGAGTAGTGAGAATAGCTTAACATTATAAATGAATTGGCCATTTCCTACTCATTTAAGTAAGAATTGAATATGAAAGAAAAAGCACCATTAACGGTGTTTTTTCTTTGGCTAAAAATTATGGCTCGTATTTGTTTTGACAGTAAATAAGCTTTGCGTATAAAGTATTCATACGAATCCGAATGTAATTCTTTTGCACACCTTTTCCTTAAGATAAGGAGTCCTTCCCAGTTCGTTTATTTTTACATCGTCCAAATAGGCAAATTGTTTTTGTCTGCCCAATACATACAGGATTTCTTTTCCTCTTCCCATTTCTATATTTATTTTATCAAGGGCTTTCGTTTTTGAATTCACACAAAATTGTCCTAGTTGTTTTTCTCCACAGCATGTCCGCCGAATTCATTTCGCAAAGCAGCTACGACTTTACCTGTAAATGTGTCGTTATCTAATGAACGATAACGCATCAATAAAGACATGGCGATAACAGGGGTAGCGGCTTGTAGATCGAGAGCAGTTTCTACTGTCCATTTTCCTTCACCGGAAGAATGCATAATGCCTTTAATTTCATCTAGCTTTGCATCTTTAGAAAATGCATGTTCAGTTAAATCCATGAGCCATGAGCGAATAACCGAACCATTATTCCATACTCTCGCTACCTTTTCATAGTCAAAATCCAGGTCGCTTTTTTCTAGGACTTCAAACCCTTCCCCTATCGCCGCCATCATTGCGTATTCAATTCCATTATGGACCATTTTCAAGAAGTGGCCACTACCTGCCTTTCCAGCATATAAATACCCATTTTCTACGGCTGTATCCCTAAAAATCGGCTCGACAATGTCCCATGCTTCTGGATCTCCACCTACCATATAACAAGCTCCATTCCGAGCACCTTCCATCCCCCCGGATGTGCCTGAGTCCATAAAACGCACCCCAAATTTCCTTAGCTCGCTGTAACGACGGATGGATTCCTTATAGTGGGAATTACCTGCTTCTATAACGATATCCCCTTCGCTTAACATAGGGGCAACCTCACTAATAACTGAATCAACTACAGAATGCGGAACCATAATCCAAAGAACTCGTGGTTTTTCCAAGGATTGGACAAGCTCTTGTAAACTGGATGCCCCTTCCACTCCATAACTTTTTATTTCTTCAATCGCACTTGTATTTAAATCGAACGCCACTACATGATGATGATTATCGATTAAATTCTTCCCCAAGTTCAATCCCATTTTTCCTAAACCAATTAATCCTACTTTCATTTGAATTGCCTCCTTTAAGTTTTTTATTTCTGCCTATTTATTTTGAGGTTGGTCTTCCTACTTTTTAGGACACCGATCCCATCCTACTCAGTTTTCTATCAAACATTACCTTACCTTCACCACCATTTATATCCATCAACTTCCAATAATTGATGAGCAACTTCCGGTCCCATCGAACCTGATTTGTATAAGTGAAGGGGAAGGCTGTTTTCCTTGAAGGCTTCTAATATAGGCTGGACCCATTTCCAAGATAATTCAACTTCATCCCAGTGGGCAAAGAACGTAGAATCTCCTCGCAAAGCATCAAATATAAGCAGTTCATACGCTTCAGGTACTCCTTTTTCACTTGCTGAAAAGTCAATCATTATAGGTTCTAATTTTCCATTTATTGAGTTTTTGCTATTTAATTGCATCGAAATCCCTTCATTCGGACTTACTTTGATAATTAAAAGATTGGGTTCTGCATGTTGGTTCTCGTTACTATACAACATGGTTAATGGATTTTTGTATTCAATCACAATCCGCGTCGACTTTTCTGTCATACGTTTACCTGTACGGAAATAAAATGGTACCCCATCCCAAAAGGAATTATCAATCCATAGCCGAGCCGCCACAAATGTATCATTTTTGGAAGAACCATCAACGCCAGGTTCCTCTATATATCCGACTACTGGTTTACCATTTATTTCCCCAGATTCATATTGACCACGAACGACGTGGACTCCTATAGTGGGTATCTGTAATGGTCGCAAAGATTCCATAACCTTTCGCTTCTCATTTCGAATATCCTTTGCACTAATCTTTTTTGGCAGATGCATGGCCGTCATCATCAACAGCTGCAGCATATGATTTTGAACCATATCACGAATCGCCCCAGCTTTGTCGTAATACCCCGCTCTCTCTTCCACACCAACCGTTTCACTAGCGGTAATTTGCACATTGGCTATAAAGCGATTGTTCCATAGTGATTGCAACACAGGGTTGGCAAATTCCAAGGCTTCAAGGTTTTGAACCATCGGTTTTCCCAGATAGTGATCAATCCGAAAAATTTCATCTTCCTCAAAAGCTTCATTCAGTTTTGCGTTTAAATCTTGGGCAGATTTTAGATCATGCCCAAACGGTTTTTCGATAATCAAACGCTTCCATCCTTTTGTTGAGCCTAATCCACTTTTCTTAATGTTCAAAGCAATTACATCAAAGAATTCCGGGGCAACAGAAAGATAGAACATTCGATTCTCTTCAATATTCTGGTCTTTTTCATTTTGTCGGATGAGGTTAAGTAACCCTTCATACCCATTAGCATTTGTTACATCCAATTGGATATAACGGAATGCCTGGATGAACTCTTCTTTTTTTGATAGGTCGTTTATCAAATGCCTTGAAAAAGTCATTAAGGATTCTTTTACACGTGTTTGAAATTCAACATCAGACAACTCGCCTCTCCCTACACCAATAACTGAAAAAGGATTCGGCAATTTTTGATTAAGATACATATTAAACAAGGCAGGATAGATTTTTCGCTTAGCTAAATCTCCCGTTGCTCCAAATAAGACAAAGGTCATAGAATCCACTTTTCATTCCTCCACTCTTCAACATTTTTATATAAGGTAATGTCTTATTCGCTTCGGTCGCAAATGCATTATCCTGCTTTTAAATATAGGAATCGTTTATCCCTCACTGATTGCAGGTGATGACATCATTAAATGAACCATGGCTTTTTTTGACAATATTCAATTTATTGGCGATTGTTAAACAACCCACAAACTCTTATTGACAGTTATTTGTCGTTCTCATGAGTTTTTTCATGCATGTATTAGTATTCCTTCAGCTCACTATTAGTTATGCCAAATTAGTCTACAAACTTTATCAAGATATCATGTCAAATAAAGCACATGTACAATGCCGGATGCACGTGAAAAAGCCAAGGTCAGCGACTGTACAAAAACTCGCTAACCTTGGTCTGTGTTCACACTGGTACCTGACCTAGTCATCGTTGGTGGCGGTATCACCGGACAAGATGATTAAAGGTACTGCTGCCCAAGTACAAAAATTGGTTAAACAAGGCTAATACCCATCATGCAGACCACTCAATATTTAGCTGAAATCATAAAAGAGCTAAATCGTTCAGTAGACATAATTGCTGACGAAGAAGCTGAAAAATTGGTTAATGGGATTCTTGAATCAAAGAAAGTTTTTGTTGCAGGTGCAGGAAGATCTGGCCTTATGGGTAATTCCTTTGCGAAGCGAATGATGCATTTGGGGATTGATGCATATGTAATAGGGGAAACGGTCACCCCTTCCTTCGAAAAAGGTGACATTTTGATTATCAGTTCAGGTTCAGGAGAAACAAAAAGTTTGGTTTCCATGGCTGAGAAAGCAAAAAGCATCGGTGGGGCAATTGCTTCAGTAACAATTTTCCCGGAATCCACCATCGGAAAATTAGCGGATATCACAATAATATTGCCTGGCACACCAAAAGATCAGTCAGAAGGCGATTATAAAACAATCCAGCCAATGGGCTCTCTATTTGAACAAACTCTCTTACTTTTTTACGATGCTGTCATTTTGAGGTTCATGGATAAAAAGGGATTGGATACGAATAATATGTATGGACGACACGCTAATCTCGAGTAGTTTAATGATAAACAAAAAAGCAAGATGTTAAAAGACCGCAAAAATTCTTCTGAATTTTTTGCGGTCTTTTTATAGAAAAACAATTATGAGTCCTCTCCAAATATTATTAAATCACCCTCATTTGTTTAGAGGGGATTTTACTAACTGCGGTCTAGTTTTCGAAACGCTTATCGTCTTAATTAGTTTAAAGCACTTGCTCGCTGAAGCTGTATTATTTCCCTGAGTTCGACCCGTTTACCGGTTGTAGTACTTGTACCTTGTCTCCTATTTCAATTGATAACAAATCCTCACCTACTACAACGTTTCCTTTGTATGTTTCTTTTGTTCTTTCGAGCAAGTTTGCCTTTTCTTCTGACAGTCCTCCCAATAATACAATATGTGAGTACACAGCAAGTTTTGGTTGTACTTGGCTAAAGACTTTACCTGCTTCCTCAGGAGTAGTGTGAAGATCAAGTATATTGGCTATTGATTCTGATTCGTTATCAGGGCTTGCGGCTGCAACCTCATGGATAACTACGTCAGCACCTTTAGCAAATTGAATGAGATTTTCATTATAACGGGTGTCACCTGAGATAACTACGGAATGTCCTTTGTAATTAACCCGATAACCGAAAGCAGGTTCTATTGATTTATGGTCAACCTTGAAAGCTATTACCTCGATTCCCTTTTTTTTATAGACAATACCTTCTTTGATATCATTTGCTACAATACTTGATCCTTCAATGTTTCCATTCCCAGAGTCATTCCTTGCATCCAAATCGGCTTTAAACGCTTTATTCATATGTAACATCATTTTCTCGGTTCCCTTTGGTCCCCATATGTTAAATGGTTGCTCCCTTTTCCCTCCTGTTGGTAAAGAACCTGTAAGCCATACGTCTGGTATGCCGATCGTATGATCAGAATGCAGATGAGTAAGGAATAACTTGTCCACACTGCCTGGTAACATATTCACCTTATATAATTGTAAAGCGGTTCCACGTCCAGCATCAAAGAGTAGTTTTTCATTACCAACTTCTACAAGGGTAGCAGGACCTGAGCGAGTTGTACTTAAAATAGGAGAACCTGTTCCTAATAGAGTTACTTTAAAATCCGATTGATGCACAGCTGTTTGGCCAAAAGAAGGAAGAAATAATGATAATGATAGAATTATTGAAACTAGCAACAAAAAACCAATAGAAGTATTCCTTATTCTTTTCTTCATAAAAAAACCTCCTGTACGATTATTTGACTTTACTCAAGGAAAATCAAACCACGTGTTTTTAATATAAAACCTTGTTTCAGAAATTCGTTCACAAACTAAATATTACAATATTTATAA
>NZ_JBHXAS010000090.1:283-19721 GCF_042727425.1 Peribacillus sp. NPDC060253 | reverse complement strand
TAATAATAATTAGCCTCCTTTATTACATTTTCACAATGCGATATGATGAATACCCTGTTATAGCATTGAAACTCCTATTCCAATAATTACTAGTATGACCTGAAAGTAAAAGATTGGATGATTGTTTTTCATAAATCCACATTGCATGAGAGTAACGGTCTGCCCCAGATTTCTTAAATTGTATCACATCTCCAGATTTCGCATTCTTAATTATGGAAGATTTACTCGTACTACTATATCCAACTTGTGTTCTAACTAGGTGAGAATACAAATCAGTTACAACCGTCCAAGATGTACTTCTACTAAAAGTATTATCTGGACGTTTCATTATAAACCAAGACTTAGTATCTGAAACTAAAGTTGCAGTAGTGGTTCCTACCTTTTTTCTCCCGCCTGCAAATAAAATTTGAGAAACAAAGTTCGTACAATCATTACTGTATTTAGGATAACTAGTATTATAACTTGAATAATACTTTTTAGCGTATGATCTGGCATTGGTCAGATTGATTGTTCCTGTCGCCGTGGGTACAATGCTTATTATTTTTTCTAGTTCTTTAACTGCTTCTTCTTGTTGTATTTCGTCTTTCATTTCCCCTAACGTTGTATCCTTTACTTCATCACTTAATTCAAAAGTAGCTGTATCAATTGTGTTATCTAGACCTTGATCGTAATTTTGAGTTTCTTCTAGAGTCAACCTATGAAGGTATTCTGCAAAATAAGCACAAATTAACTGGTAATCTTCACGGTTGGCTAACTCTTTATCTGAATCATTGTTCATTTGTTCAACTACAAAGTTAATATACTCTTCAGTTCCAACTTCAAGGTTATACCCTTTTTCATTCAGATAATCCACTAAAATAGTTTCAACTTCTCCGAAAGTATAATCATTTCTTACTTTTTCAGTAGCTGAAGCTGAGTCCTGATAAAGGAAAAAACCAATAAATAATGTAAATGAAAACATGTAAAAAGCAATTTTTTTCAAAAAAGCATCTCCTCGCAAATGAATTTTTTTACAGTACATCATTATTAATAGTTTTTCAACGTACCTCCTTTACGGTGAGTAACTACATTTTTTTTTGGTACTTTTAACCTTACTCTTCGTATATTATTCGATTTTTTTGTATAAAATCCTTCTTTATTCCTACGTTAAATCTGTTTATTTGTATGAATCCCTTCTTTTTACTCAAAGGTCTAATGTTTTTGTCTAAGACCTTTGGTTTATTAGGTGCTTTTATGAAATCGGTTAAATTGAAAAAAATTGATGAAGCAAAGAGGACTTACTTCAATAAGGACAAGAAATTAAATTGTAAAAAAATCAAAATTAGTAAATAATCATAAAAGTTAAAATAAACAAAGAGATTCAATAAAGATAAGGAGTTATTGAAAATATGATGTGGCGCTTACTTAGACAAGGAGTTGGGGGGATTTTCAAGTAAACTGAAGTTTTATTATCAACAAAAGCCACCAGACAACCGTTTTAATCATTTGATCAGAAAGCATTTATCAGTCATTATATTTACCTAATTTAGTAGACATCTACCGATTAAGAGAAATAGTACACTAATAACCATAATGAGAATAATATGAATGAAATATGCTCGTGTTTCTTTATAAACGATTTTCTTTTTTAAATTTCCGCTTATGCGCACTGGCGTTCACATGTGTGGAATCAAAAAATACATGCTCTGCACTTATCGGTTTTTTCGGGGAAAGTAGGCAAAAGGAGTTCTATCTAACTGTAAAAACAGAGTTGGTGGAACGGAAGGTATAAGACTCCAGCAGAAAGTGAGTGCCTGGTGTGGAAATTAACGGTCAAATTTAAAACCCAAAAAAAACTGTAGACAAAACTCCATTATTATCGAGTTTGTCTACAGTCTAAAGCTAATCCAAGGATTAGCTTTTTTTCAAAACCGTTTCATTCCCAGCAGGGACATTGGCGTGGTCTTTTTTATATACTCGTTGCAGTACGATGGACTGAGCAATCATGAACAATCCTCCAATTGACCAATACAGTGGCAATGCAGCGGGAGCGGAGAAAGAAATGAATAAAATCATTGCTGGTGAGAGCAGGCTCATCAGCTTCATTTGTTTCTGCTGTTCTTCCGGCATTTGTCTCATGGAAATGACCGATTGGAAATAATAGATGACACCAGCAATAATCGCCATGGCGATATTCGGCTGGCCAAGGCTGAACCAAAGAAAACTATGTGTCGCAATTTCATGGGACCCTTGAATCGCATAATAAAAGCCCATTAAAATCGGCATTTGTATTAAAAGGGGCAGACAGCCCATATTTAGTGGGTTGACTCCATGTTTTTGGTAAAGCTGCATCATTTCCTGTTGTAGGGCCTTTTGTTTAGCTGGATCTTTCGTTTCTTTAATTTTTTGCTGGATTGCTGCCATTTCCGGTTTCAGCCCATTCATCTTCGTTTTCATGCTGAGCTGTGTTTTATATTGCTTTGCAGTCAGTGGAAGTAAGACAAGACGGATGAAAAAGGTCATCATAATGATGCTTAAACCATAGTTACCATTAAATAAATCTGCATTGAATTCGAGCAATTTTGTCATAGGGTTAACCAATGCAGTGTGAAATGGGCCGCTAGTAGCTGCGGAGCATCCTGTCAAAAGGGTTGTTGCTAGAAATAGTACGGTCATTAGAAACATGTTTTTCTTCTTCAAAATAATTCCTCCTCGAATTGTTAATGATTAAACAACTAGAAGGAGGTTTGGCTCATCAGGATCATCGGGTGCATCCTTTTTCCTAATAAATGTGAAAAAGCGCTGTGCACCGCGCCAGTCAAAAATGCTGCCTGCATGAACAGGGGATTTACTTTTATCTGAATGAACGGAAGCTTGATGTCTATCGTTCAAGAGTGATTGATTTTTATTTAAGAAGTATAACGCAGCCAGTGGAAAGACAAAGGTAAATAAATAACCTGCCAATACCGCATGGCGAACGGTTTGATAATCGAACTCTAATAATAATTCCCACATAGGAATCCCTCGTTTTTTCTAAGATTAGAAAATTTAGTTCGGTTGGCCTCTGAATAATAAAACAGTTAGGGCCTGGATAACTTTCGATCTTACTGAACTTAAATCATTAAGAACACTATATCAGATTCTAATGTAAGAAAGCTAAAAAATATAGGGATATTTTCAAAAAATACACAGGTAATATTTTCTGATAGAAGAATTTGATGCTAAAAGTGCATATAGAATCAAGCTTCAAGTACTACGAGCTAAAGTGCACACATGTAAAAAAAAGCATTGTTTTTGCTTCTAATTCAAGAGTTTCAATCCAAAAGATAATCAGGGTAATCAGAAACGATGCCATCTAACTTCATCTTCTTGAACTTGCGCATTTGTTTTTTATTGTTGACGGTCCATGTATATACTTTCATTCCGTGCTCTTGGATTCGCATTTGCAGCTTTGTATTCAAAATCGTATGTTTAGGATTCAAAAATGAAGCAAACTCTGCTATTTCTTTTAATTTTTGGTCAGTAATACGCCGCTTTATCAAAACCCCTACTTGGATGTCAGGCATTAGTTGATGGAACCTTTTCATGGATTCCATATCGAACGAATGAACCATGATCCTATTATTATTTGATGGGTACTCGTGGAATTTTCTTAATTCTTCTGCAAGTTTCTTTTCAATGCCGGGATAAAAAGAAGGATGTTTTATTTCGATCAAGATTCCAACTTCTGACCGGAAATTTTCCAATACCTCACTTAGTAAAGGAATCCTTTCGTTTTTAAAACGAGTGTGATACCAACTTCCAGCATCCAATTCCTTTAATTCGGCCGCTGTGTAATCACGGAGGTTCCCTTTACTGTTTGTCGTCCGATCCAGCGTAGGATCATGATGGACTACAAGTACACCATCTTTACTAAGGTGTATATCCACTTCCAGGAAGTCTGCTCCCAATTCAACTGCTTTATTATAAGATGCCATTGTATTCTCTGGGCAATATCCGGATGCACCTCGATGTCCAATTTTGAGGGGGGGATGTTGCTTAATGATGAAGTCCTCAGGGGAATCACGCTTCGTTCTATTAATGTAAAGAATGAACAAGCCAAGGATGATTACCAAGATAATAAGAAAAAATGTGATCACCTTTTCACACTCCTTTTAGACACATGATTGGAAACTCTTCGATATCCTATACTCTAACTTAAACGAAATAAAAAAAGTTTGTACTTTAACATCCTCACTTCATAATTTTACATGTTAGGCTGGGAAAAATCATGTTTTGATTCCTGTTTCAAGGAAATGCGGTTATCCATTTTCAGACTTAAAAGGATTTATTGGAAAGGTATGGAATACTTATAAATTAAGTATCAATAAGGGGGGAAAGCAGATGGAATTGCAAGTGAAACCTAAGTCTAAAAAGTGGAAGGGGAATCTTGGATTATATTTTTCCCTGCCCATTCTTTCTTGGGCCTTTTACGATTTTGCCAACACGATTTTTTCTTCTAATATCAATACGATTTTCTTTCCGTTTTTCCTCCAGGAACAGATTGGGGAAAATGCTGTCCTTGATCAGATTGCGAGCACCTTCATTTCTTACGCGAATGCAATTGCCAGTTTGTTTCTAGTTTTGTTTTCCCCACTTTTTGGGGTGATGATCGATCGAACGGGAAAAATGAAAAAACACATCATGATTTTCACACTCATTTCCGTTGCATGCACATTTACAATGGGGATTTTTGGGGGATTTTCCTTCGATGGGAAATTTCTTGGCATTCCCATTTCGTTAGCGGTCGTCATTCTTTTATTTGTGATTGCTAAGTTTTTCTATCATTCAAGTCTTGTTTTCTATGATGCGATGATGAGTGATCTGGGAACGAAACAGCAATTGCCGCTTATTTCTGGGTTTGGGGTGGCTGTCGGTTATCTAGGAACGTTAGTAGGGCTGTCCATCTATCCATTTATAAGTAAAGGGAGTTCACATGAAGCCTTTATGCCAACAGCCATTTTATTTCTGGTTTTTTCCCTTCCCTTATTCTTTTTTTTAAAAGAGACTCCAAAACAGCAAAAAGCAAAAGAACCTTTTATTTCAGGTTATAAGGAAATTATGACAACATTTAAAGAGATGCAATCCTATCGATTGGTATTTACATTCATGATTGCATATTTCTTTCTAAACGACGCAATTGCGACCACGATTGGCATGATGGCCGTTTATGCCAAGACTGTTGTTGGATTTTCTTCAAGCGGATTCATTTTGCTTTATTTGGTATCGACAGTATCAAGTATTGTCGGATCGTTTCTGTTTGGATACATCACTCAGTCAAAGGGACCGCGGCTCGCTGTGACTTATGTGGGCATTCTCCTCTTAGTCGCTTTATTTGTAGCGGTATTTGCACAAACTGCTCTTTGGTTCTGGGTTGCGGGTAGTATGTTCGGCATTTCGCTTGGTTCGATGTGGGTGACATCAAGGACCTATATCATTGAATTGACTCCAAAGGAGAAGAGGGGACAGTTTTTTGGGCTATTTGCATTCTCTGGCAAAGTTTCTTCAATAATCGGCCCTCTTTTGTATGGAACGATTACGCTGATTTTCCATGACCTGGGTACATTGGCGAGCAGGATGGCATTAGGGTCATTGATCATCCTGGCGGTAATAGGACTGGGCTTTCTTTTGAAATTGAAAAAGTTGGAAGAAGTGAAATGAAAAAAAGGGAATGGAGCAAAGCCTAATGCCGGGTCCATTCCCTTTCATTTTAATCCTTATACCAAATTTAAGGTGACGTCAATATTCCCACGAGTTGCTTTTGAATAGGGGCAGACCATGTGAGCCTTTTTGACAAAGTCTTCGGCTTCTTCCTTGCTTAGGTCAGGAATCGAAACATCCAATCTCACAGCCAGTTTAAAGCCGCCGTCTTCCTCATCTTTACCAATTGTGACATTTGCCGTCACGGATGTATCAACTTTTTTCTTTTCTTTTTGCAGAACAAGATTCAAGGCACTGTCAAAGCAGGCCGCATAACCGGCTGCAAATAACTGTTCAGGGTTTGTTGCACTCTCGCCGGAACCACCTAACTCCTTCGGTGACCTTACATCGAAATCCAGGATTCCGTCCTCTGACTTAACATGTCCTTCACGACCACCGTGTACGGTGACTGTAGCTGTATATAATGGTTTCAATGAAAACAACTCCTTTGTCTATTCTTGTTATCATTAGTTCCCCACTGTAAGTCTGATTAAACAAAATGAAAGAGAGTTTATGGAGGTTTTGCTTAAAAGTATTGTTTGAAAATGGTTTTAAATTGGAAAAATTTGCTTTATAATGAACTGTATTAAGAAGAATAATACACCCATTATATAGGGGGAGGTCGATTATGTTTGAGTTGGATGTAGAAAATAGTAAACCCATATATGAGCAACTGATGGATAAGTTTAAGGAACTAATGATTAATGACGTTTTACAGGAACATAATCAGCTTCCATCCATTCGAATATTGGCTCGGGAATTGACTATCAATCCAAATACAATCCAAAAGGCATACAAACAACTTGAATCTGACGGGTATATTTATACCTTACCAGGCAAAGGTAATTTCGTTGCCCCTCCTACATCTTTGAAAAATTCATTAGAAGAAAAGATTAGAAACGATCTTGAAAAGGTTTTTGCTGAAGCTCTGTATATCGGAATCGATAAACATGAAATTTATAGACTATTAGAAAAGGGGGGAGATTCATGATTGATATAAAACAGGTGAGTAAACTATATGAAGGAAAAGAAGCTATCAAGAACGTCACCTTGGTCATACAAAAGGGCTCCATATTCGGCTTGTTAGGTTCGAATGGGGCAGGGAAAACGACCCTATTAAAGATGCTTTCAGGTAATTTGATTCAAGATGCCGGTGAAGTTCTTATTGATCGATCACATGTGTTTGAAAACCGTGAAGTGAAAAATCGTTGTTTCTTCCTGCCTGATACGCCTTATTTCTTGGCTAACTATACGATTTTGCAGATGGCGGATTTTTACAGCCAGGTTTATAGTCATTGGAATCAAGAACGTTTCTATCAATTACAGGAAGTATTCCCGATACCCTTACAATACAAAATACATAAACTATCAAAGGGGATGCAGAGACAGGTTGCTTTTTGGCTCGCTCTCTCGACGATGCCGGAAGTTTTGATCCTAGATGAACCTTTTGACGGGTTAGATCCGGTCATGCGTAAAAGTGTGAGACAGTTGTTGATTCAGGATGTTGCTGAACGGGATATGACGATTTTGATTTCGTCCCATAATCTCCGGGAAATTGAAGATTTAGCCGATCATGTAGGCATATTGCATAAAGGGCAGCTTGTTATCCAAAAGGATTTGGACGATTTAAAAGCGGATGTACACAAAGTGCAGATTGCATTTAAACATAAAATTCCCTATGGGCTATACCGCGGAATTCAAATTCTTAACAAGGAAAGACGTGGCAGCGTGATCGTTTGCATTGTGAAAGGTAAGGAATCCTTGATTAAATCGCACTTTAATCAGTTTCAGCCAGAAATATTCGATATTCTCCCCCTTACTTTAGAGGAGATATTCATTTATGAAATGGGGGATATAGGTTATGTCATCCAGAATAACCTCGTTTAATAAAGAACTGATTATCTATATTTTCAGAAGCACAGGCTGGATTGGTTTCCTATATTTCATCGGCCTCATATTTGCTCTGCCTCTGGAGATGTTAACGATCATTTTGAATGAGAATAATGAATATGTGAAATTAGAAAACCTTTTTTCCAGTCAGCAGATGATTCAATTTGTCTTGGTCATTGTTATTCCAGTATTACTTGCCATCTTTCTTTTTCGATTTTTACAGATAAAACAAGCCTCAGATTTTATTCATAGTTTACCGATTACTAGACGCAACATTTATTTTCATATGATTGGGACGGGGATTGGCTTCATCGTTTTGCCTATTTTACTTACAGGCTCAATATTGATGTTGTTCCACTCGGCAATAGATATAGAAAGGCTTTATACCATGGCGGATATTTGGTCATGGATGGGAATTACATTCATTTTGGAAGCTATTATCTTTTCTGTTGCCGTATTAATTGGAATGGTGACGGGATTATCTGCATTGCAAGGCTTGCTGACCTATGTTTTTCTTGCACTTCCGGTGGGTTTATTTATATTGATTACAGCCAATGTGAAGCTTTTGTTAGCAGGGTTTTCTGCAGATTATTATCTAAGTGGCAATATGAAAGGCATTTCACCCTTATTAGCTGCAACTGAGATGGAGAAAATTTCATTTTTATCGGTTAATACATTAATCTACGCTGTATTGACCTTGCTCTTTTTACTTATTTCTCTTTTTCTATATGAGAGGAGAAAGTTGGAGCATGTATCGCAAGCATTTGTTTTTCCAAAGATTAAGCCATTATTTAAATTCGGCCTGACCGTATGCATGATGCTGTTTACAGGCTTTTATTTTAGCGAAACGACAGGGAAACTCGGATGGATTTTATTCGGATATGCCGTCGGTTCTTTGCTTGGGTATTACTTAGGGGAAATCGTCTTGCAAAAGACATGGCGAATAAGCTTCAATCTGAGAGGCTATGTAACATTTACGGTTGTGGTTATCGTGCTGGCGCTCATTTTAAAAATAGACCCCATTCGGTTTAAGTCCAAGATTCCTGAGGAGAAAATGATAAGCCAAATTTATATTGGCAATGCTCCTTTGTTTATTGATGATGAAACAACGGATATTGCACCCACATTTCTTAAAGATAAGGAAAATATAGAAGCGATCAGGTTACTGCATCAGCAAATTATCGAAAAGGGAAAAAAGGTTTCGATTGGTGAATTGGATGACGGACAATCCGTATTTCTAATGTATGAACTCAAGAATGGAAAAAGGTTAGCAAGAGAGTATCATCTGCATAACTACGACTCATACTTGCAGCTATTGGCGAAAATTTATGAGTCCAGTGAATATAAAAAAACGGTGAATGAGCTATTGAATGTGTCAGCCAATGACGTTTCGCAAATCACGATAACCGCGAGCGGACAAGTGGACAAATCCGTATCGATTACGGATGGTCATCAGCTACAAGAAGCCGTGCAGGCATTGTCGGAGGATCTGTATAATCAGTCGTTGGCTCAAATGACAAATCCTTTTGGTGATTATGCCTCTATTGACATTCTTTTGAATAATAACAAAAGCATTAATTTGAATTGGGATTCTTCTTATTCTCGGTTTTCAAAATGGATGGAACAAACCGGGCAAGCCGAAGAAGCGCGGTTAATGGCTGACGATATCGATTATATTCTTGTGGTAAAAACCAATCCGCAAATTTATAATTCGATTTCTGAAAGTGAACTTGTACAACAGATTGAACAGCATCGGAATCGCTTGAAAATCAACACGGCTTCGGAAATCGAAACGGCCATTGATCATGCTCAAATCAATTGGGACGGAGAGTACGCAGCTGCTTTTTATTATAAAGATAGCAGAGGTGTGGATATCAAGAGCTTTTCTAGCGACCAGGTTCCCGGCTTTATTTTGGATCATTTTAGCGAATGAGAGGGAAGGGGAAACCCTTGATAGAGCAAATTTTTTTGATGAGTCCATAAAATATAAAGGATGCCACCGAAGTTGGTGGCATCCTTTATCAGTGCATATGTTTGTGTGTCTATACTTTATAGTTTTACGACGTTTTTAGCTTGAGGTCCGCGGTTTCCTTCTTCGATTTCAAATTCAACCTCTTGACCTTCATCAAGTGTCTTGAAACCCTCTCCCTGAATGGCGGAAAAATGTACGAATACATCGTCTTCGTTTGGTACTTCAATAAATCCAAATCCTTTGTCACTATTAAACCACTTTACTTTACCTGATACTGTCATTCTATGAATCCTCCTAAAAAATAAAAAAATATTAATGGTGATGATTTTCCTTTTTTTGGAAAAATCAATTTCACACATTATCAAGAACCCTCATTCAATTTGAAATTATCATACGAAGATGCTTGATAATATGTGAATGCTTACTGGATTCACATACAAAATACATATGTTTTATCTCTGGTCGAATTTCCAATTTTTTAGTATATACCCACCTTTATAAAGGATAAAACAAATGGAAGTAATTAATACATTTCCATTTGGTGATATAATATTAGGGAGGTTTTATGATGGGAAGGATAACGGCCATGATGAATATGATTTTCCTATAAGGAAAATTCGACCGGGGTTTTTCATGTTTAAAGGTAAAAGTGATGTTCAAATCATAAAAACAATTTGATATTAAAGTTTTTAGGGGAAATAATCGGGTATAGGTATGAAAGAAAGGACTGATGAATAATGAAGAAACTCTTAAAAAGGGCCGTCATTTTTGCCGCTCCCATCATTTTCAAAGAAGTAAAGAAGCGCTGGAAAAACAAACGAAATCAAAAAGCAATGAAAACAGCAAGATAGACCGTGAAATCATGAAAAAATGAACGATAATTATATGGATCGGGATAAGGGGCGCTGATGAGGCGTCTTTTGTTTTGTTCGCCGACCAAATCCTCTTACTGTGATTCATTCACCTCTACATCTTTCCTTCATATCGTGTTAAAATAGTAAGGTTGATTGAAATGAATGCCGAGTAGCCAAGGCCAAAGCCTTATGATATATTTCTTCTTACATATATTGTGTATGATCAGGAATTTTGCATACAAAGAAAGGTTGACATTCCAATGTAAAAATACAATTTACCCTCCAATAAATTTTAAATAAATTGATTACTTCAATAACGAAAGGAACATTTTATGACTACATTAAAAGACGAGGTTCAATCCCGACGGACCTTCGCAATCATCTCTCACCCGGATGCCGGGAAAACGACTCTGACAGAAAAATTATTGCTCTTTGGTGGCGCGATTCGTGATGCCGGAACGGTTAAAGCAAGAAAAACAGGGAAGTATGCAACTAGTGACTGGATGGAGATTGAAAAGCAACGGGGAATTTCCGTGACGTCTTCGGTCATGCAATTTGATTATGATGATTTCCGTGTTAATATTCTCGATACACCTGGTCACCAAGACTTCAGTGAGGACACATATCGTACGCTTATGGCTGTTGATAGCGCCGTGATGATCATCGATTCGGCAAAAGGGATTGAGGATCAGACGGTTAAATTATTCAAAGTTTGCCGGATGAGGGGTATCCCGATTTTCACGTTTGTCAACAAAATGGACCGACAAGGTAAAGCGCCGCTCGAATTACTTGCCGAACTTGAAGAAGTATTAGGAATTGAAACATACCCAATGAACTGGCCAATTGGTATGGGAAAAGACTTCGTGGGCATTTACGATAGGTTCAATAATCGGATTGAACAGTTCAAGACGGACGGTGATGAGCGTTTCCTTCCTTTGAATGAAGACGGTGAACTCGAAGCGGAACATAAACTTAAAGATTCCCAGTTGTATGAGCAAACTCTGGAAGAAATCATGCTATTGACGGAAGCAGGCAATCAATTCTCAGAAGAAAACATTGCGAACGGTACACTTAGTCCCGTATTTTTCGGAAGTGCATTAACGACATTCGGTGTTCAGACGTTTTTGGATGCTTATCTGCAATTTGCACCAGCTCCACAAGCCCGGATGACAACATCAGGTGAAATGAGTCCTGTCAGTAATGATTTTTCTGGCTTCATTTTCAAGATCCAAGCGAATATGAACCCAAAACACCGTGATCGGATTGCTTTCCTTCGAATCTGCTCCGGTAAATTCGAGCGTGGAATGAGCGTCAACTTGAGCAGGACAGGTAAACCAATCAACCTTTCTTCTTCCACCCAATTCATGGCTGATGATCGGAATACCGTAAACGAAGCAGTAAGCGGAGATATCATCGGTTTATATGATACAGGGAACTACCAAATTGGTGACACGATTACGACAAGCAAAGACTTGTTTCAGTTTGAAAAGCTGCCTCAGTTCACTCCGGAACTATTCATGAGGGTAACAGCCAAAAACGTCATGAAACAAAAACATTTCCATAAAGGAATTAACCAACTTGTACAAGAAGGGGCAATTCAGCTCTTCAAAACGGTTCGGATGGAAGAATATCTGCTTGGTGCAGTTGGGCAACTTCAATTTGAAGTATTCGAGCATCGAATGAGGAATGAGTACAATGTTGAAGTCTTGATGGAGCGTATGGGCAGTAAAATCACACGCTGGGCTGAAGATGAAAAGCTTGATGAGAATCTTCATAGCTCAAGAAGCATTCTTGTTAAAGACCGGTTTGATAAATATGCATTCTTATTTGAAAATGAGTTTGCACTTCGTTGGTTCCAGGATAAAAATCCTGACGTTGAATTATATAATCCAATGGATTTGAAATAATGGAGAAGCCCGTGTGATGCACACGGGCTTTTTCATTATGCATTGTTTAAGTATCGAAAGGTGTGGAATGAAAAGACCTTACAAAATCATGTGGAATATACTGCCAATGGGGAAAGCCGCAAATTTGGAAAGAAGATAAAAAATCAATCGGGCTTCGACTTATCCTGTTAAATCAAAATCACTTAGGCGGAGTATCGGTTTGGTACATTGGATCAGAAACCCCTGACATTTGGGATGTATATCAATTTAATCAATAGTTTAACTGAAAAACTTCGGATAGTGGAGGTTGTTCAGCTTGTAGAATAAGGTCCCTTTTAGGGTCTAAATCTGCAAGCTTTTTTTGTATAATCAAAAATAACAGATTCCAGATAAAAGTAATATAAACAATAAAGACTGATGTTATAAATACATAAGTAGGATTTGCATGTTTTTTCGATTTATAGGTTTCAATTGCCCCGCATCCGCACTGATGTCTACAATTACTGAACCCTATTTCATAATCATTAACATATCTCTAGCAATTAAATGATCTTTTCTATGTTTAGGTCATTTTACACAATTGATGACTAAGTCTAAATATCGAGTACTTAATTACTTAATACTTTGTTGATTTGAAATCTGTTGAAAATGCGGGTATTTTAATCATTGCCCCCTGTTTTAAACATGTCGATTTTAGATAAACGGAAACAGGGAGATAGAAGATGTTAGACTGCTGTATTTTTGAAAATTAAATAGTAACTAATTGGAAAGGTTAAATAAGAAAATCGTAGTAACTTTTAGCAGTGTAAGAATTGCTGGGATATTTCGCTAAACTTCTTATGAACTGTATCATACTAATAGAAAACTTGTGGCTTTAACCCTGGTGCAGGAGGAGTTTAGCAAAATAACTTATATTGATCTACCGAGGTATGTAGGGGATAAGATGTGAAAGGAGAATAATGACGGTGCGAGTAAGATTTTGGAATTTATTTCCAAGCCTACGAAGGTATAGTCTGTTTTAATATTTGGAAAATATTGCAGATGAATCAGTATTTTTAAGGATACCATGGGCAAATGGTTAGGTTATATATATATTATCTCAATTGATTTAAATCACTTGGCTATCTTTTTGGAACTTGATTAAGTACCGAATAATTGTGTGATGTAAGCAAAATGAACATACTTAACAAAAAGTATCATCCTTAAAGTTAATAGAGTTTTTAGACCAAAGAGGTGTGTAGCAGTGAAAAAAGGGAAATGGAGTCTACAGTTTACTATTATGATACTGGTGTGTGGGGTAGTAGCCCTATCATTATTTATTACAGATATTCTTATTAGCCAAACAGTAGCGGATACAATAGAGAAGAGCCAGACTGAAAAAGCAGTAAACGTAGCACGCATGGCAGCACAAACGCCGCTTGTAATCGAAGCGTTAAGTGGAAGTGGGAACAATCAGGAAGTTCAGCAATTTACCAATAGGATAAAAAAATCGACAGATGTAGAATTTGTAGTAATAATCGATAATAATGGAATCCGGAAAACTCACCCCGATCCAAGTAAAATAGGAAAAAAATTTGTTGGAGGGGATGAGAAAGATGTATTAAAAGGTAGAGAGCACATATCTATTTCCAAAGGAACTTTAGGCAGGTCTTTGCGTTCTTTCACCCCTGTTTATGATTCAGAGAATAATCAAATTGGAGCCGTGGTGGTCGGTATTTCTCTTCAAAAAGTTAATGATGCTGTATTAAAAAGCCGTTTAAATATTTATGTAGGAACAGTTTTTGGAATATTAACCGGAATTGCCGGCGCAATACTTTTGGCAAGGTATATTAAGAAAATATTATTTGGGCTGGAACCTTTTGCTATTGCGAAGGTTTTAAAAGAGCGAAACGCCATTTTACAATCAGTTCGGGAGGGAATTATAGCGGTAGATCAGAGTTCAACCATTACTCTCGTAAACAAAGCAGCTTTAAAGATATTTAAAAAAGCGGGCATTAATGAAAATCCAACGGGTAAAAAGGTAACTAGTTACATGCCTGACTCAAACCTGGATAGAATCCTGGAGACCGGTAAGGTCGAATTAGATAAAGAGCAGGATTTAAAAGGTAGTGTCTTACTAGTGAATAGGGTACCAGTATTTGTGAAGGATGAAATCGTAGGTGCCGTGGCTACATTTCGTGATAAAACAGAAATACATCTGCTGGCGGAACAGCTGACTGGAGTCCGTTTATATGCTGAATCGTTAAGGGCCCAGTCGCACGAATTCATGAACAAACTTCATGTAATACTTGGTATGGTGCATATGCATTATTATGATCAGCTTGCGGCATATATTAGTGATCTTGTTGACCACAGAGAAAACGAGATTGGCTTTATTACCAAAACCGTTAAAGATCCAGTACTAGCCGGTTTTTTAATTGGAAAACTAAGTTATGCCAGGGAAGCAGGTGCTAAGCTGGCATTATCCTCTGACTTTCAATTGCCAGAACCAGAAAATGCTTCTATTACTCATGAGCTAATTACGATAATAGGAAATTTGATTGACAATGCTATAGAAGCAGTGGAAAAAAGGCCCGTTAAACGAATTGAATTAAAGTTTGATTATGCAGATGATATTTTAACTATTGAAGTTCATGATACTGGACAGGGAATATCTGATGCCAATCTTAATCATATCCTTCTAAAAGGATTTACAACAAAAGGAGAGGACAGGGGGATTGGTTTATATTTGGTTAAGGCAAGCCTGGATAAGCTAGGTGGAGATCTCGATATTAGTTCAAAAGAAGGTCAAGAAACAACGTTTGTGGTTTATATACCATACAAAAGCAAGGATGATGTAGGATGATTAAGGTAATGATCGTAGAAGATGACCCGATGGTTGCAGAGTTCAATAAGCGCTATTTGAATCAAGTCGATGGCTACGAATTAGCTGCTGTCTGTTCCTCAGTGGATCAAGCTCTGAATGTATTGGAAAATCAAAGAATAGGGTTAGTTCTATTAGACATTTTCATGCCTGGGAAAAATGGACTCGATTTACTCTCACAAATTCGAGAAAGTGAAAAAGAGATAGATGTTATTGTCATTTCTGCTGCGTCGGACATTGAGAGGATTCAGAAAGCATTAAGACTAGGTGCTGTTGATTATTTAATTAAGCCGTTTGAATTTGAGCGTTTTAACGCGGCCTTATCAGCATATCGGAACAAATCAGCTTTTATTCAAGATAAAAATATGCTAAATCAAGAAGAATTGGATTATCGAATATTGCATCAAGAAGAAAATCATTTACCAGAGGAATTACCGAAAGGATTGGCTCAAGATACCTTAAAGATTATATGGAATGTGATACTGGTATTTAAAAATGCTCCCTTTTCAACAGAGGAAGTCGTAAATGTGGCGGGTATATCCAGGGTATCAGTAAGGAAATATTTAAAATTCATGAAGGATATCGGGGTCCTTGATGTTAAGGTGATTTATGGAACGGTAGGCCGACCAGTCTCCCAACACAAATTTAATGATGACAAGAGCCATATTATTCAACGTTATCTGTAAGCAGCCAAATGGCTGCTTACTTTTTTTAATTACATAATACTAAAATTAGTTAAATAAGCTAGTGTCCCCCGTAAATGACTACTAAGATATAGACTGGCGATTGAGTTATTTATAAATTTTTCACAAGATTGAACAAAAAAGCAGTAATGAGGAAATATTTACGTTTTTATGTGCTGTATATTTATTTTCCTTTTTCAGTTTTCTTTTAGTAATTACACTTCCCCAGGGAAGAATATACTCTATTGCCTGGTAATGATCATTTTTAAATATACATTTTTAGGAAGAGGGTACGTCTATGACAGCTTATGATAAGACAAAAAAGGGATTGGAAACAACTTTAAGAGGAAAAGGTATTCTGTCAAACCCTTTTATTAATAAAGGGGTTGCTTTCACTAAGGAAGAAAGAAATGAACTAGGATTGGTAGGCTTGCTGCCATCCCAGGTGCTTACTCTTGAGGAACAAGTAAAAAGAGCTTATGAACAATTCTCCACTCAACATAGCGATATTCGGAAGAATGGAATGTTATATGATTTATTTAATAGGAATGTGGTCCTGTTTTACCGCCTACTTAAAGACCATCTAAGTGAAATACTTCCGATCATTTACACACCTACTGTAGGAGAGGCTATTCAACAGTACTCCCAAGAATATCACCGTCCAGGAGGTCTATACCTATCTATTGATAATTTGGAGGGAATGGAAGATGCATTTAAAAACCTGGACCTTTCATCTGATGATATCGATTTAATAGTTGTTACAGATTCTGAAAGTATTCTCGGAATCGGAGATCAGGGAGTTGGTGGAATTAACATAGCCATTGGTAAATTGGCAGTCTACACGGCAGCTGCGGGAATTGATCCAAGCAGGGTGCTACCTATTGTCCTGGATGTTGGGACTGACAATGAAAGCCTGATTAGTGATCCACTGTATATTGGTAACAGGTTTGGGCGTGTTCGCGGTGATGAATACACCGAATTCATTGATTTATTTGTTGAAAATTCTCAAGCCTTCTTCCCAAGGGTATTACTACACTGGGAAGACTTTGGAAATATAAATGCACGAAATATAATCGATAATTATGGCGAAAAGATCCTCACTTTTAATGATGATATACAAGGTACAGGTGCAGTAACACTAGCCGCCGTAAAGTCTGCATTACAAGTAACTGGTGTTCCTTTAAATGAACAAAGAGTTGTTGTTTTCGGTCCAGGTGCAGCAGGAATCGGTAATGCTGATCAGATGGTTGAAGCCATGATCCTTGATGGTATTTCCAGAGAAGAGGCATATGGTCACTTTTGGGCCGTCGATTATCGTGGCTTGTTGATAGATGACATTCCGGATGTTTTGAAATTCCAAAAGTCGTATTGCCGGAAAGCTGAAGAAGTCGAGGAATGGGCTCGGAATGAAGCCGGAATTATCCCATTATTAGAGGTAATAAAAAAGGTTAAACCAACCATCTTAATCGGCACTTCTGGTCAAACTGGGGCTTTCTCAGAAGAAGTTGTAAAAGAAATGGCAAAGCACGTGGAACATCCTATTATTATGCCGATGTCAAATCCGACTCCCTTAGCGGAAGCTGTTCCTGAAGACCTTATAAAGTGGACTCAAGGTAAAGCCTTAATAGCGACAGGAAGCCCGTTTGATGATGTTGACTATAATGGTGTGATTTATACAATCGGACAATCTAATAATGCATATATTTTCCCAGGACTTGGTCTTGGTGCAATTGTCGCAGAAGCAACAATAATCTCTAAGGGCATGCTTGCAGCAGCCTCATCTGCTGTTTCAAGATTATCGGATAGCAGTAAGCATGGTGCTTCTTTACTCCCTTCAATCAAACAATTGCAAGAGGTTTCTAAATCTGTAGCCATTGAAGTGGCAAAGACAGCCATTGAAGAAGGAATTGCGAAAGCGGATATAACAGATATTGAAAAAGCGATAACAGAATCCATGTGGAAGCCGGAGTACAAAACTATTCATGGCAAATAAAGCCAGCTAGTTTTGTTGTCTCAAATGAAAGGGGATCCGTTTTAGGGGAACCTCCGTATAAGTCAGCCTTAGTAGAATCTTTTAAATTGGACAATTTTTTGGAAAGAGAAGTGCATCTCGAGTGAATATTGGGAATATATTTTTAACATTAATACCAATCTTTTTTACAATTATTATTGGTTATTTGGGTGGCTATTTTAAAGTTTTTAATTCAGAATCATCCAAAGGGCTTAATACGTTAGTTACAAAATTTGCATTACCTGCACACTTATTCATTGGGATCACAACAACCTCAAAACAAACCTTAATTAATCAATGGTCATTTTTCTTAACTATGACCATAGGTGTTATTGGCTTTTACATTATCCTTTTAATAGTGGCTCGTTTGGTGTTTAAATACGATTTAACTAAAGCATCTATGTTTTCATTAAACGCAACTCAGCCAGCCTTTGCTTTTATGGGGATATCTGTATTAGGCAGCTTGTTTGGGGCGCAAGAGATAGCTATACCTATTGCGATTACCGGTATTGTGGTGAATGCCCTTCTGGATCCATTAGCAACAATAGTTGGTACGGTCGGACAATCCAGATTGGGTAAATCTAAAGATGAAAAAACAAACATTATGGGTATCGTTTTGCATGGTCTTAGCGAACCGCTTGCATGTATTCCCTTACTTGCTGTTGTATTGACACTATTAGGGTTCCAGGCACCGGATATCATAAAAAATGCGCTCGATCAAATTGGGTCAGTGACATCTGGGGTTGCATTATTTGCTGTAGGTGTAACCGTGGGTATCCGTAAGATTAGCTTACGACCAATTGCTTTTGGTATTTCCATTTTAAAAGTTGTAGCTATTCCATTATTTATGATTCTGGTTGCTCATCTTATTGGCCTTGATCATGCAGATACAATTAAAGCTATTTTGCTAGTATCATTTCCAGGATCTGCTGTAGCAGCCATGATTTCAACTAGATTTGATTCGTTATCAACTGAAACAGCATCTTCATTTGTAATTAGTACCATTCTATCTTTAATTACATTACCTATCTATATATCCTTGTTAATGTAGCCTTCTAAGTATCCATCCTTCTTGGATGGATACTTTTCAACGGAAGTTTGTGAAATGCTTAACAAACTTATTGTATAACATTAACCTTTTTTTGAAAAGAGGAGATGTTGGCTATTTTTATTTAAGGCAATGTTAAAGGTAAATTAAATAGATAGATAGTTTTTTTTGGATGGCGTTTGAATAAAGGTGGAAGCCCAGGAAAATGCGTCGCAAAAAGTATCAATTGTAAAAATCGCTATTAATCAAAATAAGATTATAATAAAAGGGTTTGTGTAATTACACATACGAATGTAGCAGTTGATGAAATTTAAAATCTAAATCTAGAATATCTGCTTGGTGCAGTTGGGCAACTTCAATTTGAAGTATTCGAGCATCGAATGAGGAATGAGTACAATGTTGAAGTCTTGATGGAGCATATGGGCAGTAAAATCACACGCTGGGCTGAAGATGAAAAGCTTGATGAGAATCTTCATAGCTCAAGAAGCATTCTTGTTAAAGACCGGTTTGATA
>NZ_JBHXAS010000090.1:0-183 GCF_042727425.1 Peribacillus sp. NPDC060253 | reverse complement strand
TTCGTTGGTTCCAGGATAAAAATCCTGACGTTGAATTATATAATCCAATGGATTTGAAATAATGGAGAAGCCCGTGTGATGCACACGGGCTTTTTTCGTGCGCCCGGCATGGGTGCAATCTATAGGGTGTGAGTCCCGAACCATGAAGGCAGTAGTAATGGTTAGCTTAATGCAAGGGTGTCC
>NZ_JBHXAS010000089.1:0-20468 GCF_042727425.1 Peribacillus sp. NPDC060253 | reverse complement strand
AATGTTTGACTTGCTCATTTGCTTTTTTGATAGTGTGTGCTCACTTAAAATTTAACGTTGGCGCTTTGTTTTGTTCAGTTTTCAAAGAGCAATTTCGTTGTCGTTTACCTCGTAAGCGACTTTTACATCTTATCATGTTATCAACTGCGTTGTCAACATGTTTTTTTATTTTCTTTTGTTTTCTTTGTTTTGATGAAGCTGCGAAAGCTGATGTCCCGCAGCGACATGTATTAATATAACACCTATATTATTATTGGTCAACAATAATAATGCTTTTTTTAAAAGTTTTTTTATATACGATAAAACCGATGATAAACCTCGTGTCCTTTTGTCTCCACTTTGACGACATCGATTACCTTTTTCTCTATCAAATATTCCAGTAGAACACCTAGATCGACCGAATAAAACTTAAGTTCCGGATGCTCCATAAGCTCCGCGATCGTCCACGGATCTTCTTTCTTCCCCATTATTTCAACCAGATGCTGTGAACCGGCATTCGTCCTTGAATAAATAAGGAATTCACTTGCAAGGAAAAGAAGCTCCAATCTTTTTTCGAGAGTTTCCTCACTGCTGATCAACTCTTTATAAAGCTTGTAGATTTCAGGTTCCATATGCTTCACTTGGTTCCAGACCGTAACCTCCGGATAAAAACCTTGTTCTATTATTTCCAAACGGGCCAAATGATGCAGGGAATGAACGATATGGTTGTATGCATCAAGATGATGCCCCTTTTCAAAAAAGCTTTTCCCATCCATGTACCTGCGAATTAACTTTGCGAACTCCATCCCCATCTTTAACTTCCTTCCATAGAAGGGGAATTCCCGGATTTCGGTTTTCAAACGGTCCAAATATTCATTTCGGTCAAAAAGGACCTTTCCATTATAAATCCAGTCAACCACTTTGCGATTGGTTCCTAATAGAAGCCATTCTTTTAACTGATCTTCCTTTACAATATGTAAGGCAGCTTTTTTATCCTGGTAAGTGTAATGTTTTAAAAACACGGCCTCTTCCGCTTCGTCTACAATCACAAAAAGGATGTAGTCAAATGTATCGGTAACGGGACTTTTATCATCTCTTTTTTCTATTAACAAGATTCCAAGTGTAGATTTTAAACTTGCTCGCTCTTGATAAATCGGGCGAAGGATATCTTCCATCATAAATTCCTCCAAAACCTTTTTTTTTTAACTTTCGACAAAACTCTTCAAAATCCTGCCTTTTTCATTTACCCAAGGTCCATTCAATTCAAAAGTAATTTGTATCCTTTATTTCTTTTTTGTTCCATCCTTAGTTTATGTTATAGTTAAAGTTATATTTTAGGAGGGACAATCCATGGCTAAATATTCTAGCAAAATCAATAAAATACGTACATTTGCTTTGAGTTTGATATTCATTGGCTTTATCGTAATGTATCTAGGGCTTTTCTTCAAAACACATCCTATTGTCATGACGCTTTTCATGGGGCTTGGTCTCTTATTCATAATCGCCAGCACCGGGGTTTATTTTTGGATTGGGATGCTATCTACAAAATCGATCCAGGTTGTCTGTCCTAACTGTGGCAAACCCACAAAAATATTAGGGCGTGTGGATATTTGCATGCATTGCGAAGAACCATTGACCCTTGACAAAAAGTTGGAAGGCGAAGAATTCAACGAAAAATATAACCGCAAAAGCCTACAAGACTAAAGGTACGAGCTAGATTACCACCCCATCACTTAGCTTTTAATTATATCATTACTTTATAACATGAAAAAAAGTTCCAACCAAATGGAGGAACTTTTTTTAATGCGTTTCTTTTTTCGCACAATCCGTGCAGTCGCCGTAGATTTCCATCCGATGGTGACTAACATTGAAACCGGTGACTTGTGCTGCGAAATGCTCGACTTCATCCAATGCAGGATAATCGAAATCCACAATCTTTCCACAGGTTTGGCAGATTACATGATAATGGTTCGTGGTCACAAAATCAAACCTTGCTGAAGAATCACCATACGTTAGTTCTTTTACCAAACCTACCTCACGAAAAACGCGTAGATTATTATAAACGGTCGCTACACTCATATTTGGAAACTTGCCTTCCAGCGCTTTATATATATCATCAGCGGTAGGGTGGGACATGGAACTTATCAAATATTCAAGTATCGCATGGCGTTGAGGAGTTATTCTTACACCGGTATCTTTAAGGGATTCCAACGCTTCTTTTAACTGAACTTCAGACACCGTCATCCACCTCTTTTTCTCATTAAGTATGAATTCTTACATTATAATATTTATAAATAGTGTACCTTTTGTAAGTGGATTTTGTCAATAATTCAAGTGTTTTACCATTCTTTTTTAGTTTATTCAAAACCATTGAATCTTTCCCATTTTTGTATGGAGTTTAGTATCCCCTCGATAAGTCGATAACATTGATGAAGTCTTTTCCAGCTTTCAAGTATTCAAGCATGTTTTTTTCGAAAATTGCAAAGGTTCTCGGTAAATATTCACCGCTTTTACTCGAAAGATGCGGTGTTACTGTAACATTCTCCATCCTCCAAAACGGATGCCCTTTTCCTAAAGGCTCCGGATCAAATACATCCAAGATGGCATGTGCCAGTTCCTTTGTTTCCAAAGCTTCAATCAGCACTTCTTCGTTAACCAGATCACCGCGGCCAATATTCACGAAGACGGCGGAGTCTTTCATCGCTTTAAAGTGTTCCTTTTGCAAAAGATCCTTTGTCTCCACGGTACTAGGTAAAACGGATATGATGTAATCTGCTTCCGGCAAGGCCTCTAATAAATGGTCAAGGGTGTAAAGGCGATCGATGGACTCCACCGGTTTTCCACTCCGATTCACCCCCATTATCGTCATCCTAAAAGCCTTACCCAAACGAGCCACTTCTCCGCCAATTGCACCGGCACCGAGAATAAGCATCTTTTTCCCATTCAATTCCCCTACTTCAATCTTTCTATCCCACAGTTCTTCCCCTTCATTTTTCATAAGCAGTTTCATTTTCTTTTCATATTGTAAAAGCATCCCTATCGTATATTCGGCCATCGGTATTTTATGAATGCCTCTTGCGTTCGTCACCAAAATCCCGCGATCCTCTATCGCTTTGAAAGGCATTAATTCCATCCCTGCACTCATGACCATGATCCATTTCAAGTTCGTCGCTTTCCCGATGACTTCTTCCGTTAAATCCTCTCCGTATGTAATCAAGATTTCCGCTTCACTAAGTGGCTCATCTGTCCATTGTGGCTCATCTGTCCATTTTTCTTGATAAATGAAGTTCAAATCTGAAAAAGCGTCCTTCATCTTCGTTTGGATGCTTTCGTTCGGAATGATCGTTGAAAGTATTAACATATTCATCTCTCCCTATTAATTAACATAAAAAAACACGGGCTCTGTATGTCCCGCGCAACTTTCTCTGAGGAGGTATTCCCTTAATAAAGCATATTCAAGTGTCCTCTTTTTGAGTTGGACAAAAGCCTCACCCTTATTAAAAAAGGCTTTATTTTAATAAATTTGGATTTAAAGCACGTAGTTCCGGCAAAATGAAAACGCCATCCCTTCTGATCAGGACGTCATCAAAGTAGATGTCACCACCGCCATATTCAGGCCGCTGGATCAAGACCATATCCCAATGTATCGATGAACGATTTCCATTATCCGCTTCATCATAGGCAAGTCCTAGAGCCAAGTGCAGGCTTCCGCTTATTTTCTCATCGAACAATGTATCGTCCATAGGCTCCAATATGTATGGATTGATTCCAATCGCGAACTCCCCGATAAAACGGGACCCTTCATCAATATCGAGAATTTCATGCATTTTAGAATGTCGATTGGAAATGGCTTTCATGATTTTTCCCTTTCGGAAGGTTAATTCTATGCCACTAAAGGTGATTCCTTCATAGGTTGTGGGTGTATTGAAAGTTATCCTTCCATTGACACTCTCCTTTAGAGGTGCCGTAAACACTTCCCCGTCGGGTAAATTCTTCTTTCCCGCACATATGATAGCCGGCATACCTTTAATGGAAAACGTCAAATCCGTCCCTGGTGAAATGATCCTGACTTTGTCAGTGCGTTCCATCAATTGCTTTAATGGTTTCAGTGCCTCCTCCATTTTCCCGTAATCCATTGTGCATACGTTCAAAAGGAAGTCTTCGTACCTGCTAAAGCTCATTCCGGCTTTTTGCGCTGATGCGTTGGTAGGATAATTAAGTAAAACCCAACGTCGGTTGTTTACATAAAAAAGAGTGGAAGAATTCATGGCCTCCCCTTGAAGACGGTGCCTCTCAACGGGGACATCAGTCATTTCCCCATCGTTTTCTTCACCGGTGATGATGATGACCGCATCGATATCGGTATACTTCTTCAAAGCCCATTCAGAAGAGGTGTCAAGTTGTTCCTTCACATTCCCTAGCAACAAATGCCGGCTTATCTCATCGTCTTCGAGTTCTACATATGGATAAGCACCGACTCTGTATGTTTCATCAATCAGCTCTTTCAATAATGGTTTCGTGTTAATATGGCCCCGTATGAGGATTCTCTCTTTTGGCTGTAATCGTATCGAATGATGAATCAGCATGGCAGCAAGCTTCGTTATTCGCTTATCCTTCATCTGCCTGTCCCTTATTTTTCGAGGTCGCGAAGCGTTTCAAGAGCTTCTTCAACGTGGCCTTTGACCTTTACCTTACGCCATTCTTTGACGATCTTACCTTCCTTATCAATCAGAAAAGTTGAACGTTCAATGCCCATGTATTCCTTTCCGAAGTTCTTTTTCAATTGCCACACATCAAATGATTCAGCAGCTTCATGATTTTCATCAGCTAGCAGCAAAAAAGGCAATCCATGCTTTTCAATGAATTTTTCATGACGTGTTGCCGGGTCTGGACTGATCCCTATGATGACGGCGTTCAGTTCCTCAAACTGCTCATTATGGTCCCGGAAATCACAGGCCTCCGTCGTGCAGCCTGGTGTCATATCTTTTGGGTAAAAATATAAAACAATGTATTTGCCCTTAAAATCCGATAAGGAAACCAATTCTCCATTGTTTGCAGTGAGTTGAAAATCAGGTGCTTTTTCGCCAATATTAACAGTCATTTTGAACCCTCCATTTCTTTCATTATGGTAAGAGTACCCAATAATCGAAAGAAACACAACTTTCATTTATCCTTCCTATCTTTCTGATCCAAGTCGATTACCGTCCGAATCACAAACGCTGCCGGGAGCGTGTACCCGATGAAGGCCTGAATCGTAGCTATCATCCTGCCCATGCCTATTGGGGCTATATCTCCATACCCTACAGAAAACATCGTCATCGCACTAAAATAAAAAGAAGTCTTCAGCTGTTCATAGAAAGTCCCATCCAAACGATTGCCCATATCAAGAATCACCGAATGATTCTGAAGCTCGTATAATAAATAAATCAGTGCAAATCCAACTAATATTGTCGCATATAAATTGCCAAGCCACAGCAAATCCTCCAAGGAAAACTTCTTTCCTCCTGACTCAACAAGAAATAACGTCCGAATGCTCATCACCATGCAAAAAATGATTCCTGCAATCAAGATGTAGAATGTCATTCCCCACGCCCCATTTCAAAACGCCACTTCCTTTATACATACTCCCTGTCCAAACAATATATTCTTTATTAGGGACTGACTTCATACTTACCACTCCCACAGCCACTACGGGTTCGTCAGGGGTCGGGAGCTTTTTCCTTGTTGACCATTAAGGTCGGATATGTTAAGATTGTCTAAATTTTTATAATAGTTTTTATTTTATAAAAGTTTAGTGCCTGCAGTCAGCTTATCGAGCAGGTTTTATGAAATTTCATATGTGGAAATAGGTTCCTAATTTTCATTAGGATTAAAAGGGAAGCCCGGTGTAATTCCGGCACGGTCCCGCCACTGTAATGGGAATGTTAGCGCCATCCATATGCCACTGATCTTAAGGATTGGGAAGGCTGGAGCTAATGATATTCCCTAAGTCAGGAGACCTGCCTGTTTCAACAACACTGTTTTAACCTACGGGAGATAGGGAGGTGTTAGGGACCTTATAATTGAAAGGGGTATTTTGCATACCTCTTTATTCTAAGCATTTCTAACTTTCTCTTTTTGACGGTTAGGGGTGCTTTTTTTGTTGTTTTCCATCAAATTAAAAGAATGCAGGAGGATGAGAATATTGAAAAGTAGTAGTTTAGGGTACCCGCGAATCGGTGAAGATCGTGAATGGAAACGCACATTGGAAGCTTACTGGTCCGGGAAAATCGTTGAAACGGAATTTACGGCACAACTAGAAGCCATCCGGTTGGGCAATTTGCAAAAACAGAAAGATCAAGGCATTGATATCATTCCTGTCAATGACTTCACTTTATATGATCAAATGCTCGATATGTCGGTCATGTTCGGTCTTGTTCCTGAACGTTATTCCGCTTATGAAGGCGGCGCCGTTCCCCTTTCCGTTTATTACTCCATGGCCCGTGGTAACAAGGATGAAGTCGCTTCAGAAATGACGAAATGGTTCAATACGAACTATCACTATATCGTCCCGGAATTAAAACGGGCACAGCTGAACTTAACAGAAAACAAACCACTTGCTGCATACCGGGAAGCCAAGGAAAAGCTAGGGATTGAAACGAAGCCCGTGTTAATTGGACCTTATACCTTCATCTCCCTTTCCAAAGGCTTCAACAAAGAAGATATTCCTGGCATCATCCTGAGTTTGCTTCCCCTATACACGCAAATCCTGCAAGAGTTGGAGCAAGAAGGAGTGAAATGGGTGCAAATCGATGAACCTTCCATTGTTTCATCAATTTCCAAAGATGATATGCAAACAGTTGCATACCTCTACGAAAAACTGAATGAAGCAGCACCAAACCTGAACATCATGCTTCAAACATACTTTGATGCCGTGGAACACTACCAAGAGGTCATTGAATTACAAGTTCAGGGGATCGGTCTTGATTTTGTACATGACAAAGGGAAGAATCTTAGTAATCTTGAAGAATTCGGCTTCCCGAAGAACAAAGTGCTTGGTGCAGGTGTGATTGACGGAAAAAACATTTGGCTTTCTGATTTAACGAAAAAAATCCAATTGATCGAGACGCTTAAGAAAAAAGTAGCCGAAGACCAGATCTGGCTTCAGCCCTCTTGTTCCCTGCTTCATGTCCCAGTGACCGTCCGCAATGAGACTCTGATTGCCAAAGAAGTGAAAGAGGCCCTTGCTTTCGCTGATGAGAAGCTTAAAGAAATCACACTCTTGGTCAAAGGAAATAACCAAGGTCTAGATGCTATCGCCGAAAAAGTGGACGCCAATAAATTAGCGGTTCAAACGTTAGCAAGTTCAAATGCACGAAATCATAAAAGTGTACAATCCAATGTCGAAAAGGTTAAAACCAAGACCACAGGACGTCAGCTTCCATTTAAAGAGCGTTATCAAAAACAACAGGACTTTTTCAAATTGCCTTTTCTTCCTTCCACTACGATCGGCAGCTTTCCGCAGACAGTTGAAGTTAAACAAGCACGCGGGAAATTCAAAAGAGGAGAATGGACCGCTTCGCAATATGAAACATTCGTAAACGAAGAAATCGGCAGGTGGATCGAAATCCAAGAAGAAATCGGTTTGGATGTTCTCGTTCACGGGGAATTCGAACGGACGGATATGGTTGAATATTTCGGTCATAAGTTAGGAGGATTCGTCTTTCTAGAAAAGGGCTGGGTACAATCCTATGGATCCCGCTGTGTGAAACCACCAGTCATCTACGGCGACGTCCATTTTATCGAACCGATGACAGTCAGGGAAAGTGTATACGCACAAACACTGACGAAGAAGACGGTAAAGGGAATGCTTACTGGTCCTGTTACGATTTTGAACTGGTCATTTGTCCGTGATGATATTTCCAGGGAGAATGTTTGCTACCAGCTGGCACTTGCTTTGGAAAAAGAAGTCATTGCATTGGAATCAGCTGGAATCAAAATGATCCAAGTTGATGAGCCTGCACTTAGAGAAGGTCTGCCATTGAAAAAAAGCGATCGCGATGAGTATTTAAACTGGGCAGTTAATTCGTTCTTGATATCCACTTCAAGCGTGGAGGATACAACCCAAATCCACACACATATGTGCTATTGCGACTTCAACAGCTTCATGGATGTCATCTCCTCCCTCGATGCCGATGTCATTTCCATCGAAACATCCCGTAGCCATGGGGAGCTTGCTTCCGCATTCGAGGAAAAAACGTATGAAAAAGGTATTGGCCTGGGTGTGTATGATATTCACAGCCCGCGTGTGCCGGCAGTGGAAGAAATGGTTGATATGATTGAACGGGGCATCAAAGTATTGGATAAAGACCAGTTTTGGATCAATCCCGACTGCGGCCTGAAAACGAGGGGGATCCCGGAAACCGTCGCTTCCCTGAAAAACATGGTCGAAGCAGCAAAAATCGTCCGTGAAAACCTTTTAGCTAAAACAACAGGCAAATGATTGAGAAGAACGCTGCCCACCCAACAAAGCAGTCACGGACTTTTTTAACCGACCTTGTTTTTCCACCGGATACAAATCATCACAATACCATCTTTGGCGGGAAAGTAATGGCCTATGTTGATAAAATAGCCTGCATTTCAGCTATGCGCCATTGTCGAAAACCCGTTGTGACTGCTTCAAGCGACTCTTTTGATTTTTTGGCCCCCATCAAGACAGGGGATGCTATCAACCTTGAAGCTTATGTCACCTGTGCTCATCGCACATCAATGGAGGTATTCGTCAAAGTGGAGCGTGAGAACCTATTAACAGGTGAAAAACAGCTTACGGCACGCGCCTTTTTAACGATGTTGGCCATCGATGAAGATGGCAGGCCGACAAACGTACCTCAGGTCATTCCCGAATCAGAAGAGGAAAAACAGCAATATGTTCAAGCACAAGCAAGATATATTGAAAGAAAGAAAAAACGGAACTAAACAAAGACCCCTTCAACAGGAATGCTGTTGAAGGGGTTTCTTTTAGTTCCCCGCACCGCGGTATCTCTTCACTCCCTGATTCCATATGAAAACGGATATCATGAAAAAGGCAACCCCGATTACAGGTGTGGCAAATGCATATGCATACCACTCTTCTTTTCTAAGGAAATAAGATGCAGGATACACGCCAACAAACGCGAATGGCAGCACCCATGTAAGGACAAAACGAATGACCTTATTATAAATATCAACAGGATAGCGTCCGTAGTTCCCGATATTGTACATCATGGGCATGATGGAAGTTTTCGCATCAGACCAGAACCCGATGCTTGCTATTGCAACGAAAATGGCTGCATAAGCAAGAGCCCCTCCTATTGCAAAAATGATGAAAAGAATCGGATCATACCACGCAAGCTCCAGATCCAATTTAACCCCTGAATAGAATATAATGATCAAACCGGTCACAACACCAAATAACGCTTCAAGCTCGATTCTTTCTAATATGACTTGAAACAAGCTATGAATCGGCCTTGTTAATATCCGGTCCATCTCCCCTTTGACGATATAGCGATCATTGAAATCCCAGATATTGAAAAAGGCTGAAAAAAGGGCGAATGGAATAAGGAAGAATCCATATATGAATATGATTTCTTCACGGCTCCAACCGCTTAAAAATTGTGTATGTCCAAAAACGACTAAGATAAATACCAGATTCACGACCTGATTCAGCAGGTCAGATAGGATTTCCATGAAGAAATCGGCTCTATACTGCAATCTTGTTTTCATATACTGACTCACATATTGAAAAAACATCGATACATAAAACATCCCATCAACCCCCTTGAACAATCAGCTGTTTTTTCGCGACTATCCATAAAAGCTGAATCGGTATAATGAGAATGATAACCCAAATTAACTGCTGTAATAGTGCCATGCCAATTTCGCCTGAACTGTACCCATTCGTAAAAATCATGCTTGGTACATAACTGATCCCCTGAAATGGCAAGTATTTCATCACTTCCTGCGCCCATATCGGGTAGAAACTGATGGGCAGCAACAGACCGGAAAATAAATCGATGATGACCCTTTTAGCCCGAATCAACCCAGCATTATTATATAAGAAAAAAGTAGTGATTCCCGTCAATAAGTTAATTTGTGTATTGATGATGAAGCTGAACAGCAAGGAAATGGCGAATATCCCCCACGTTGCCGGCTCATGCGGCAATTCGATAGGAAAAATGAAAGCCACCAGCAGCATGCCCGGAATCGAAAAGAAGAAGAAACGGAATATCCCTTCCCCAAGTCCTTGCATCGTTTTCATGCCTAAATAGTTATAAGGCCTGATCATTTCAATGGCGACCTTGCCGTCCTTTATCTCATTGGCAATTTCGCGGTCAATATTATTGAAATAAAAAGCACGTGCCATCCAAGCAACCGCGACATAAGTGGTCATCTGCATACTTGAAAGTCCTTCAATGGAGCTTTTTTCTCCATATATCGCATTCCATAAGAAATAATAAGCACCGATATTAATGCTATAAATTAAAATGCCTGTATAATAATCCGTTCGATACGCAAGCATCATCAAAAAACGCATGCGGATCATCGCTAAATACTTCCCCATGGCCCTCTCCCTTCTTGATAGACACGTTGTTTCTTAATGATAAGAGAGTCAGACAGTGCCTTCTTCGTAAATATTTCGAACAATCTCTTCGATGGACGTTTCATGAATTTTGATGTCCTTTATTTTAAAATGCGATACGACAGCTGAAACAAGCTGTGAAATATGATCACTTTCTTCCTTCAACAAAGCAATGTACGTTTGATTTTTCTCATCATAAACCCAGTTTGCGTCAAATGGGAGCGGTAAGGATCGCAATTCCTGTAAGGCAACCGGCTCGATAAATTGAAAATGGATCTGTTTTTCCTCAGCCCAGTTATCTTTTAAACTCTGCAATTCCCCATCATAAATGATTTGTCCTTCATCAAGCATGATTACACGCTCACACAATGCCTCGATGTCCCCTAAATCATGGGTGGTCAAAAGGATTGTCGTATTGTATTTCTCATTGATTTCTTTCAGGAACTCACGAATCTTCATCTTCACGAGTACGTCAAGGCCTATTGTCGGCTCATCCAGGAACAGCAAAGGCGGATTGTGGATCAATGCTGCCGCAAGTTCGCAGCGCATTCGCTGCCCAAGCGAGAGTTTACGCACTGGCTTGTCAAGCAAAGGACCGATATCGAGCGTCTTGATGACATGTTCCATATGATCGCTATATTGTTCATCCGTTACTTTATAGACTTTTTTTAGCAGTCTGAAGGATTCTTGAACGGCAATATCCCACCAAAGCTGTGACCGCTGACCAAATACGACCCCGATTGTCTGCGTGAACTTTTCTCTTTCTTTATGTGGGTTCATGCCATTTACCGTGATTTCACCTGCTGTTGGTTCCAAAATGCCCGTCAGCATTTTGATCGTGGTCGATTTCCCTGCTCCATTTTCCCCGATATAAGCTACCATCTCACCTTTTTTTACAGTAAAATTGATATCATTGACGGCAGGGACGATTTTATAATTTCTTGTTAGTAAATCCCGGAAGGCACCCTTTAACCCTGAACGGCTTGATGCCGACTTAAATTCCTTCCGCAGCTGTTTCACTTGAATTGCATCACTCATCCTGTTAAATCCTCCGTAATCTCTTGTCCTAATGCATTAGTTTATCCAACCTCAGCTTTTTAGACAATAAAAATGCCTGGATTTCGTGTACCATTTTAAAGGGGGAATCCAGACGAGTACGAATACACATACAAAGGAGACTATTATGCTATGAATATTAAAAAATTATTACTTTCCCAAATCGAAAAGGTCGTCCTCGGCCTTCAATATGACTTCCTTTACGAAGATGAATATGGTGAATTATTATGCCAGGTCATCAAAAGGGATTCCTCTGGATCGATAGAAAGCACCCCCATAAGTTTCCACCTTCATATTAATGAAGAAAAAGGCACCGGCCAACTTATCTATTACCAAACCGAGGGAGAAATAAACCGCCAAACCTTCGATATCGAAAACCCTGCCACCATCTTGGCCATTCTTACTTTCATAACCGGGGTTTTGGGATCTGACTCTATTTCCCAAACAAAATAAAGGATCAGGAATCCTGCGGTTTCTAAGGCCGCAACGTTTCATTAAGGGCCTGATCACATTACCTAGGCTTTTGCCCCGGATTTCCGGACGAAAAAGTGCTATGATTAAGAAGAATATGTTTGTATTTTTAGGAGGTTTTAAGATTGGATTTTAGTAATTCGGAGCTTTTACATAAAGAGGCACTGGAACATATCGTCGGTGGGGTGAACAGCCCATCCCGCTCTTACAAAGCAGTAGGCGGCGGTTCACCAGTTGTCATGGATCATGCCAAAGGCGCTTATTTCTGGGATGTTGATGGCAATAAATATATCGACTATTTAGCTGCATATGGACCGATCATAACAGGGCATGCACATCCACATATTACGGAGGCCATCGTAAAAGCGGCAGAAACGGGCGTTTTATACGGCACACCGACAAAACACGAAGTCAAATTTGCCAAAATGTTGAAAGAAGCAATGCCTTCCCTTGATAAAGTTCGCTTCACCAATTCAGGAACTGAGTCTGTCATGTCCACCATCCGTGTGGCACGCGCTTACACTGGACGCGACAAGATCATCAAGTTTGCCGGCTGTTACCATGGTCACTCCGACCTTGTTCTTGTCGCTGCAGGTTCCGGCCCGGCCACACTAGGTACACCGGATTCTGCTGGCGTCCCAAAAAGTATCGCACAAGAAGTGATCACGGTACCTTTCAATGATATCGAACCGTTTAAAGAAGCATTGAATAAGTGGGGCAACGAAATTGCAGGCGTACTGGTTGAACCGATCGTCGGCAACTTTGGAATCGTCGAACCACGACCTGGCTTCCTGGAAGAAGTCATATCTTTATCTCACGAAGCCGGATCACTCGTCATTTTCGACGAAGTCATCACAGCTTTCCGCTTCATGTACGGAGGGGCACAGGACTTCTTGGGAATTCAACCCGATTTGACAGCCCTTGGAAAAATCATCGGCGGTGGACTTCCAATCGGTGCCTATGGCGGCAAAAAAGAGATCATGGAAACTGTCGCACCGCTTGGTCCAGCCTATCAAGCAGGTACGATGGCTGGAAATCCTGCTTCCATGCTTTCCGGCATAGCTTGCTTAGAGGTACTTAAAGAAGAGGGTCTGTACGATGAGCTTGATCGATTAGGAAAAATCCTTGAAGAAGGCATCCTGAAAGCGGCTAGCCAATATAATGTCCCAATCACCATCAACCGCCTTAAAGGGGCATTGACGATTTATTTCACGACAGAAACGATTGAAAACTATGAGCAGGCGGAAAATACCGATGGCAAAATGTTTGCGAAGTTCTTCAAACTCATGCTTAACCAGGGCATCAATTTGGCACCTTCGAAATACGAAGCCTGGTTCTTGACAATAGCTCACACGGATGATGATATCGCGTATACTCTAAAAGCGGTTGAACATGCATTCAAAAACCTGATTTAAGAAATAAAAATAGAATAATTATGCAATATTTATACACCCCCAGGATATACATGATTCTTGGGGGGGTCTTAATTCCCATGTAATATATCGTTATAATTGGCCTTTGAAGCCTTTTTCCTCGAAAATCCCATCCATTCCAGCATCCAAACCATTGTATAAAAAATTGATTTCTGAATATTTAAATGATATGATATGGATACATTTATATACAATTAATCAATTTCTTTCAATCTATCAAGAACTTGGACTTATTGTTCGGGTTTACTAATATTTCCGTCATTAAAATCAAATGCTACAGGAGGTGAAAGGCAGAAAATAAGGGTAACCTTATTCAAGCCACTCATATGACCCAACAATGGACACCTGCTACATTCAAAGAATTTTACAAAGAAGAACATGATGCCTGCGGAATCGTTTCCTGCATCGAGAAAAAGAAAATCCCTACAAACGAAAACATCTTTGCCTGTATCGACGCCCTGGTTAAAATGAACCATCGCTGTGGCTTCATCAACGGCGAGGGTGACGGCGCGGGCATCCATATTGATATTCCCCGAGCTCTTTGGAAAAAGAAGCTTGAAGCGATAAATATCGATTCAACCATCGTCGATCAGGGCTCCTTCATTGTCGGGCACTTATTTTTAAGCAAAAAAACAGAAGCGAACGACTTAAAAATCGAGGTCAAAGAGAAGTTGCTTCAACATGGTCTTTCCTTGGTTTTCGAAACGGATAAAGCTTACCGTTCTGAAGCATTGGGACCGATTGCCATTCAAGAAGACCCGGTGTTCTGGCAATTTGCCTGTTCTTCCACCATCGAAAGCGACCAGGAACTTTCGAACGTTCTTTTTGAGCTGACTTCCGACATCGAAAAAAGTGATTTTATCCATGTTGCTTCTTTAAGCCAGCATCATGCTGTCTACAAAGTAATGGGGGCGGGGGATACGCTTCCTGCCTATTATCTTGATCTTGCAGACCCTTTAGCTGCATCCACCATGACACTGGGACATAATCGTTTTTCAACTAATACTCTATCAAGCTTCTTCCGGGTCCAGCCTTTCAGTGTACTTGGTCATAATGGGGAAATCAATACGATTGCCAAATTGCGTGATGAAGCGAAAATGATCGGAGTTCCCATCGCTAAAGACGGAAGCGACTCACAGGATTTAAACAAAACGATCGAAACATTCATCTGCCGTCATGGCTACTCTTTATTTGAAGCTGTCGACCTGATGTTCCCGCCAATCATTAATGAAATCAAGGAATATCCGGATCACTTACAAGACTTATATACGTATTTACGGGAAGCATGGGGGCATTTTGCACAAGGTCCAGCGGGGATCATCTCCCGTTTCGGTGATGAAGCCGTGTTCTCTGTCGACTCTTTAGGCCTGCGTCCTTTATGGAATATTGAAACGGAATCATCCTATATGTTCACTTCTGAACCAGGAATCATCCCTTCCAGTGAATATACCGGAGATCCAAAACCGATGGGTCCAGGGGAAAAAGTAGGTTTGAAATGGAACGGCGACCGTATTGAAATGTACACCTACAAGGATTACCAGGATAAAGTTTTCGAACTCTTCAATAATCGTTTCGTCCTTTCCAATGACCGCGTCCGCTTGCAGCCGCAAGTTTTTGAAAAGGTGGTCACCATGACTAACACTCAAGCCATTCATAATGGTCAGTATAAAGCCTTTGGCTGGGAAAGGGAGCACGTTCAATTGGTAGAACAGATGGCCGAAAAAGGTGCTGAGCCCATTCGTTCACTTGGTCATGATGCGCCACTGGCAGCACTTAATCCACAACGGACCAACATTGCAGATTTCATTAAGGAAAGTGTGGCCGTTGTAACTAACCCTGCAATCGACCGGGATCGGGAAACCGAGCATTTCTCAACAAGAACCATCATTGGCAGACGGCCTTCCCTATTCGAAGCGAATAAGGCCGGAAAAGTTACGGAGCTGCTAACTCCCTTATTAATTGAAGGAATAACGGGCTATGAATGCTCATCCACCGTTTCACAGCCAAGCTATGATCAATTCATTAAATATAACCAAGATCAAAAACTCGTACATTTCATTTCAAGCACCTTCAAAGAGGATGAAAGCATCACGGATGCCTTAACCAGGATTACGGATGAAGCGGTCCATGCAGTGGACGAAGGAAAAACACTGCTCGTTCTTGATGATGCCCTTGCCCATCAAAACGGCAACCTTTGGCTTGACCCCCACCTTGTTACTTCAGCGGTCGATCAAGCATTGGTCGATACAGGCAAGCGTCGGGATTGTTCCATCCTTTTACGTTCTGCGTCGCTAAGGTCACTGCATGATATCATCGTCTCTTATGGGCTAGGGGCCAACTTGATCAGCCCATATTATATGTTCCTTTCCTTATCTTCAGATGATCTTAAGGGGGTTACCAATCTATATAACTCCTTGACGAAAGGCCTTGAAAAGGTTATTTCCACCATCGGCATCCATGAGCTGCGCGGTTATGGAAGACTTTTCTCAAGCATCGGGTTACATGAGGAAATCGCTAAATATTTAAATGTGGCTAACTTCTTTGGTTCAAATGATCTAGACTACAATTTTGATAGTATCAAGGCTGATGCCATTCAGCGTGCTGAGGATTATGGCAATGAAAAAGAACGGATGGGAAAAACGTTCCATTTATTTCCAAGGATTTGGAAGTCGATCGGGGAAGTAGCTTCAACTGGGGAATACGACGCTTATCGCGAAAAGATCACCGAACAGGAAGAATCAAATCCTACGGCGATCCGCCATTTAACATCATTAAAAACTTCAGATACTTCCATCCCTTCTGAAGAAGTCAGTCTTTCAATCGGCGAACAGGAACTGCCGTTCGTCATAGCCTCCATGTCCTTTGGCTCGCAAAATGAGATTGCTTTCCGGGCTTACGCAGAGGCTGCCGAGCGTTTAGGCATGATCAGCATGAATGGTGAAGGTGGAGAAATCAAGGATATGCTGGGCAAGTACCCGAAATCCCGTGGACAGCAAATCGCTTCCGGCCGTTTCGGTGTCAATGCAGAACTCTTGAACTCTTCAAATCTATTGGAAATTAAGATTGGGCAAGGGGCAAAACCTGGTGAGGGCGGTCACCTTCCCGGTTCCAAGGTCACAGCGAAAATCGCAGAAGCACGGAATGCAACAATCGGTTCCGACTTGATCTCCCCTTCCAATAACCATGACATTTATTCAATTGAAGATTTGGCCCAAATGATTCATGAGTTAAAAACGGCAAACGACAAGGCAAAAGTTGCCGTCAAAGTACCGGTCGTTCCAAACATTGGTACAATTGCGGTCGGCGTAGCCAAAGCAGGGGCAGATATCATTACGCTCTCTGGTTTTGATGGTGGAACAGGCGCGGCCAGGATTCATGCACTCGCACATGTCGGTCTTCCAGTTGAGATTGGTGTGAAAGCCGCCCATAATGCGCTGCTTGAGTCGGGCATTCGCCAAAACGTTGAAATTTGGGCTGACGGTGGGTTAAAAAGCTCAATGGATATATTGAAATTAATGTTGCTTGGGGCAAACCGTGTAGGCTTTGGAACCCTTTCGATGATTGCCGTCGGCTGTACAACGTGCCGCGGGTGTCACCTTGATACGTGCCATGTCGGCATCGCCACTCAAATCGAATCGGAAGCACAAGCGAAAGAACACGGGCTGCGCCGTTTTGTTCCACGAAAATTTGATTTAGCCGTTCAAGGTTTAACGAATATGTTCAGTGCATTTGCCAAAGAACTAAAAATGCTGACAGGATCTCTTGGAGTGAAGAATCCCCAAGACATTGTCGGACGCTCTGATTTGCTCCAGCAAGTTAAAGGTCAACAATCATTGGATTTAACCTATTTATTAAAAAATCTGGATATATCACCTTTCTCCCATAAAGAAACGGCGGCATATTTGAATGAGGGCTCCATGCAGATTGCTGTTGGCGCTGAATATCTGGATTCGCATGTAGATGAGCTGCAGCAATCTCGCAGCTATAGCTCGATCACGTCCGAGCAGCGCGTACTCGGCAGCAGGGTATCCTGTCACCGCGTCAGGGGCAGACTTGACGGGTCTTACAAAAAGCTTCCCCCCGTTCACCTCTCCTACGAGGATGGCTCTATCCCGGGTAATGGACTTGGAGCATACAATACGGAGGGTATTTCGATCAGCGTGAATGGCGGCGCCCAGGATGGAATTGGCAAAACATCGATTGGCGGTAATATCGCCATCTTTAAATCTCCCGGAAAAGACGGGAAGTTCTACAATGGATCCGTCGGTAAGGGCTTTGGATATGGTGCACAGCACGGTCTTCTCATTGCCCAAGGTGATGCCGATGCCAGGGCGGGAATCCGGCTTTCCGGAGCCGATATGATCATTGGAGGACTATTGAAACAGCCCCTTCCTGAAAAGGAAACCGGGAATATAGCGGTAACCTCCAACATTAAGGGATTCGCTTTTGAATACATGACAAACGGAAGAGGTTTGGTTCTAGGTGATCCGGGTCCATGGATTTGCGCAGGAATGACCGGCGGTGTCGTTTATTTACGACAACAGCCTGAAGCTGGATTAACCAAAGAAGTTATTAAGAAACGGGTAGCGAAAGGGGCAAAGATCTCCATTGAGACCTTATCTGCAAAAGGCCTGCAGGACGTGGCCGAACTTCTTGGAAAATACACGGCCCTTTTGAAAGATCATGGCCAAACAGACGAAGCAACCTCTTTAGAGGCTCTTCTTCAAAATCCTGAAAAGCACTTCCTTCAGGTCGTTCCAGTTAAAGAGCAAGCTGATCCTGCTGTATCCACGGAGTGATACAGAAAACATATTTCATTTAAAAACTGATGCTCTTCAATTCGAGCATCAGTTTTTTCCAATCTTATACCTCTTGGATAGTCTTAGACTCACGGAAAACCACAGCTTAAAACCGTCATGAAATTGCCCATATATTCTTTATATATTAAACTTGAATTTACCTATTGTATCTCAAAGGAAAATCCTGTATATTACTTTTTGTTTACATCATCACATTTTAGTGTAAAGTACTAACAAATAAGTTAGAATACAACTTTAAGAATAGGCTATATATAAATAGAGCCTTTTCTTATCCTGAACCATTAAATAACAAAGAAAGGATTAACCTATATATGAAGTTTGGTGCCCGCATTCTCAAAACAGGAATAGCAATTGTTTTAGCGCTTTATCTTTCGGAACTGCTTAACCTTCCTGCTCCTGTCCTTTCTGGGATTGCTGCAATTTTTGCAATACAGCCGACCATTTATCGTTCATACCAAACGGTGTTGGAGCAAATACAAGGAAATATCATTGGCGCGCTGGTTGCTGTCTCCTTCGTCTTGCTGTTCGGAAATGATATTTTTATAATCGGCCTTGCCGTAATGGTTGTCATAACCATCAATTTAAAATTAAAAATGGATAAAACGATTGTCCTTTCCATCGTGACGGTCATTGCCATCATGGAAAGCCAGGAAGGAGAATTCCTGAATTTTGCCTTTGTACGTCTCTCATCCGTTTTACTTGGAATCATTTCTTCTTTTATCGTGAATCTAGTTTTCATTCCGCCTAAGTATGAAGCAAAACTTTATACACGCATTACAGATGTGACGGAAGATATCTTAAAATGGATCAGAATAAGTACAAGACATGCTACCGAACACACTTTATTGAAAAAAGACATCAGCCGTCTAAAGTCGGAGTTATACGATTTGGAGCATATCTATTCCATGTACAAAGAGGAACGGGAATATTTCAAGAAAAACAGCGGAGCTAAAGCAAGAAAGCTTGTCGTTTACCGGCAGATGATCATTACAACAAAAAAAGCGTTTGAAACCTTGAAAAGAATCCATAAATTCGAGAACGAGATTTATCAAATGCCTGAAGATTTCCAACGGAGTATCTTACATCAGCTTGATTCCTTAATCCGTAAGCATGAACAATTGATATTACTCCATATTGAAAAAATAAAATCAATCGAGGAAATTGAAGATTGGGATCAAGATTGTTTAAGTCGTAAAGAGCTGCTTGCCCTCTTTTTCGAACAGCAAAATCAAGTGGACGAAATGCATGATAATCTAGGCCACCTCTCTGCCCGCCTCGTACCAATGATTTCTTCGGTCATTGAGTATGACGAACAATTGGAACATCTTGAAAAGCTGATTGTCAGCTTCCAGTCCTTCCATAAGGATGACAACGAAATCTCCGTACAGTATGAAGAAGATTAGAAAAGACGGTTCCAGGGGGACCGTCTTTTTTCGTCTCTATTTAGAGGATGCCACTCTTTCAATCATCCAAAAGGTGTTGATCTGCCGCCTTTTCAAGTATCTCCAATTTCTTCAAAAGATCCTGCAGCTCTTCTTCTGAGAATGAATTGAAGCTCTTGCCCATCAATTGGTTATGCTCCGCAAGGACCCTCCCCAATATCTCTTCCCCGGCCTCTTTCAATTCAAGGTTGATGACCCTGCGATCCTTTTCGGAGGGCTGCCGTTTCACATAATCCATTTCGACCAACTTATCTACAAATACGGTAATCGCACTTGGCTTTACGGTTAAGAAATCAGCCAGCTTGGTCGATTTAATCGAACCCTCTTTTTTTAATATCAATAAAATGAAAAACTGTGGCGACGTTAGACCATAAGGCTGAAGATTTTTTGCTACGATAGCCCTAAGTTTCTTCCTAATCCTAAAAATCTGCATTTCTATACTATTGGTTAGTTCCCATTTAAAATCCAGCCTTCTCACTCCTTATATAGGACAATCCTACCTCTTAAATTTAATTAAATGACATTCCATTGTCAAATTTACTTGCCATATATCCTTAAAACTTAAAAAAATTCATTTTTTAACCATTTATATGTATTTATTTCCCTCTAATTTTCCGAATAAATTACATGACAAAGATTAATTAAACTGTTAAACTCTTTACTTATAATA
>NZ_JBHXAS010000088.1:0-20487 GCF_042727425.1 Peribacillus sp. NPDC060253 | reverse complement strand
CAAAGACTATTCTGTCGTTGGATTTGATGACCTTGTGATTAGTCGTTATTAATGACCAGGTTTAACGACAATACGGCAAGATGTATTTAATAAGGTGCTCGAAGGCTTAAGCAGGTTTAAACATGATTGGTACAAAAAAAGCACAAACTACAAATGGAAGAAGGCTTAGGAGGAGAATGTAATGGAACAAAAAGTAATGAAAGATACAACTAATCTGCAAAATCATAAAAAAGGTGGATTTTTCAATCAAGTAGAACGAATAGGAAACAAAATCCCCCATCCATTTATTTTATTTATTTATATGATTGCCTTTTTATTTGTTGTAACCGCTCTCTTATCCGTTTTCCATGTTTCGGCATCGGATCCCATTAGTGGAGAGAAAGTGGAAGTTCAAAACCTCTTAAGCCGTGAAGGCATTCAATGGATACTGCCGAATATGATTAAAAACTTTTCCGGCTTTCTACCACTAGGTTCTATTTTAGCCCTTATGCTAGGCGTAGGACTTGCTGAAAAAGTCGGTTTGTTAGAAGTTTTGATTCGGAAAATGTCGTTAAAGGTCTCAGGGAAATACGCGAGTTATTTAGTTGTATTCGTTGCCTTTTTTAGCCATGTCTCTTCTGATGCTGCGCTTGTTATTATGCCTCCTCTTGGAGCTTTAATTTTCCTTGCTGTGGGACGTCACCCTGTTGCTGGGTTGCTCGCTGCTATTGCCGGGGTTGGTTCGGGTTTCACTGCCAATTTATTAATCGTCACAACAGATGTCTTGCTATCAGGAATTAGTTCGGAAGTAGCTAATGGAATGAAAGCAAATTTGACAGTTAATGTTACCGATAACTGGTTCTTTATGGCGACTTCAGTTCTCGTACTTACGGTTGTCATTGCCTTGATTACAGATAAATTTGTTGAGCCGCGCTTAGGAAAATATGAAGGTAGCGGTCACCATAAAAAATTGGAGCAATTAACGAAGCAACAAAACAAAGCACTCCTTGCAACAGGTATTTCAGCATTGATTTTTATAGCTGTTATGGTCCTTCTAGTCGTTCCGGAAGGAGCACTATTACGGAATCCAGAAACTGGAGCTATTCTTCCCTCCCCATTCATGTCTGGTATTGTCGCGATCATCCTACTTTTCTTTTTTACAGTTTCTATTACGTATGGAGTTAAGGTGGGGGCAATTAAGAAACAAAATGATATTCCAGAATTATTAGTAGATCCAATTAAAGGAATGGCCGGATTTATTATTATGGTTTTTCCACTTTCCCAGTTTGTCGCTTGCTTTAACTGGAGTAATATGGGTAAATTTCTAGCATTATCCATAACAGATCTCTTAGAACAGCTAAACATAGATGGTGCACCCGTCCTTATTGGGTTAATGTTCTTATCTGGACTCCTATCTATGTTTATTGCCAGCGGATCCGCCATTTGGTCTATTTTAGCACCGGTTTTTGTCCCAATGTTCATGGTATTGGGTTATCATCCTGCCTTCGCCCAAATGTTGTTCAGGGTTGCAGATTCTTCTGTTCTACCATTAGCACCTGTATCTCCATTTGTCCCACTATTCTTAAGTTTCTTACAAGAGTATAGAAAAGATGCAAAGCTAGGAACATATTATTCTCTTATATTGCCATATCCGATTATCATCTTTATCATTTGGACGCTAATGGTAGTGGTTTGGTATTTCCTTGGACTCCCAATTGGTCCCGGAGTATATCCAAAATTACCGTAATTTGAAAAATCAAATGCGCCTTGTAGCCCCTTCAGTGACTTAAGGGGCTGTGATGCTTGGGCCAGGTCGAAATATTTATGAATTTCATCAAAGAAAATTAGGAGTGAAAAGAATTGGATATTATTTCATTAAGACGTGATCTGCATCAACACCCAGAAGTTGGCTTTACTGAATTTCGAACTGCTTCAAAGGTAGTGGAAGCACTAACTTCATTATCATATAACGTGATATTTGGGAGAGATGCTTTAGATGGGGATTCCCGCCGTGGAGTTCCCCCTACAGAAGTATTAGAAGAAGCATTTAATAGAGCATTGCAAGATGGTGCCAATCCAGAAATTCTCCAAGAAATGAAGGGTGGATATACGGCCGTTATCGGTATAGTAAAAGGAAAAACAGAAGGTCCAACTATAGCCTTCCGGTTTGATATGGATGCATTACCTGTTACGGAAAGTACTGATTCTGACCACTTCCCACAAACAAACGGTTTTCGCTCCAAATATGAAGGGAATATGCATGCCTGTGCTCATGATGGACATACCGTAATTGGCTTAGGGCTTGCTGAAAAATTAGCGGACCGGAACTTCGCAGGAACGGTCAAGCTTATTTTTCAACCAGCTGAAGAAGGAGTGCGCGGTGCCTATTCAATTGTACAAAAAGGAATTTTGGATGATGTGGATCATATATATTGTATGCACCTTGGCACAGATGTCCCTTTAGGAGAATTTCATGGTGGTTCTTCAGGCTTTTTAGCAAGTACGAAAATGGCCGCTCATTTTCATGGGGTATCTTCTCATGCAGGTGCTTCTCCTGAAAAAGGAAAAAATGCATTATTAGGAGCAGCCACTGCATTATTGAATATTCATGCTATCCCAAGATTTAGTTCAGGCTCAACCCGCATAAATGTAGGTATTCTCAATGGCGGAACAGCCGCTAATATTATTCCAGCGCATGCAAAAATGGTCATTGAAACCCGGTCTGTAACCGAAGAAACAAATGCAGAAATAGAGAAACGCGTTCGAAATATTGTGGCTCACAGTGCAGGTATGCATGAGCTTGAACATGAAATTGAAATTATAGGACAAGCAATTACGATTCAATGTGATCAGGAACTCGTCGAGCTAGCTATGGAAGAAGCCAGAAAAGTAGATGGTTTTTCAACAATCAAAGCAAGTAGGGAATCCGGTTCTGCAGGAAGCGAAGATGCAAGTTTTATGATTCGGAGAGTACAGGATAATGGTGGTAAAGGGACATATATGATTATCGGGACCGATATTCCTGCACCACATCACCATCCTAAATTTGATATTCAAGAAGAAGTTTTACCGAGAAGTGTTGAACTGTTGAATCTTATTGCAAGACGACTATTAAAATAATATTTCATTTTTTAATCGAATGAATAGATAGGAAGGAACGAGTGTACTATGACACATGTAAATAGACTATCAGAAATCATTGAACAAAAAAAAGAAAAATTCATTGAAGTTAGTGACCGTATATGGAATTTTGCAGAAACACGATTTGAAGAATATCAATCTGCTGAATTACTATGCAGCACATTAGAAAGCGAAGGCTTTTCTATTGAAAAAGGTGTTGGAAACATAGAGACGGCATTTATTGGGAGCTTTGGTACTGGTAAACCCGTTGTGGCAATCATGGGAGAATTTGATGCGTTGTCAGGTATGAGTCAAAAAAAAGCTACAGCTAAACAAGAGCCAATTGTACAAGGTGAAAACGGCCATGGATGTGGTCACAATTTACTTGGTACGGGATCCTTAGCTGCTGCTGTTGCGGTGAAAGATTATATGGAAGAGAATCATTTAAATGGGACAGTTCGTTTTTATGGATGTCCTGGAGAAGAAGGAGGATCAGGCAAAACCTTCATGGTCAGAGAAGGATTGTTTGATGATGTTGATTTTGCATTTTGTTGGCATCCACTGGATGTTAACGGCATTATGTCGATGGATTCGCTTTCGAATTTCCAAGTGTATTATAAGTTTAAAGGCAAAAGCTCTCATGCAGCAGCATCACCACATTTGGGACGGAGTGCTTTAGATGCCGTAGAACTTATGAATGTTGGCGTGAACTATTTAAGGGAGCATATTATCCAAGAAGCAAGAGTCCATTATGCAATAACGAATTCTGGTGGTTTATCACCTAATGTTGTCCAACAAGATGCAGAAGTTCTATATTTAGTACGAGCTCCAGAAGTTTCACAAGTGCAAGATATTTACTTAAGAGTTTGTAATATTGCTAGAGGCGCAGCCCTTATGACAGGAACTGAAGTAGAAATTGTTTTCGATAAAGCCTGTTCTAATGTTATTCAAAACACAGTGTTAGAATCCGTCATGTATAAGAACTTTCAAGAAATAGGTATTCCACAACACGATGATAAGGAAAAACAGCTTGCAAAAGAAGTGCGTGATACCTTAACCGAACAAGAAAGGAATAGTACAACAAATCCGTTTAAAGATAGCCAAGATGATGCTATGGCAAGCTGGCTAGAACCCATTGAAGGCTGTCAATCACCATTAACAGGTTCCTCGGATGTGGGAGATGTTAGTTGGATTGTTCCTACTGCTCAATGCACAACAGCTTGTTTTGTTCTTGGATCCCCTTTGCATAGCTGGCAGTGGGTTACACTCGGATCAACATCCATTGCCCATAAAGGTATGCTTCATGCTGGCAAGGTTATTGCGGCAACTGCAGTGGAAGTGCTCCAAAATCCAGAACTAATAGACAAGGCAAAAGCAGAGCTAAAAGAACGATTAAAAGGGAAAAGCTATGTCTCCCCTATTCCGCAAGATGTAAAGCCCTCAGCTAAAAGATAAGACTTGGTTAGAGTGGATGTAATGGAAATATTTCATTAAAATGATGACCATTGTTCATAGCATATATTTTTGAGTACTCTTTCGATAAAGAAATCGCCCAGGAGGACGGAATACCCCCTGGGTGCTTTTAGTGAATTAGCCGTATAAAAAGGGATCTTCATTGGAAGTTCCCTTTAGACTTTAGACCCACTCGATAATAATTGAGTGGGTCTAAAGTTTTTTTGGTTTATTGGACGTAAGACGCTCGCTTTCCGCGGGCGGTCCGCCCTCGGCGCCTTTGCGCATGCGGGGTCTTCCTTGGACGCGTATAATTATTGGCGTTATTTTAAGTTCCATTCAAAACGAGGAAATTCCTGAATATCTTAAAACAAGTTCCAAAACTGTATTAAAAAATTAATATGTAGTTGATGATATAAGAATAATCAGCCAGTACAAAGCCTGAAAATCCCCTATAATTTTTATTCTTCAATTAACTCAAACAGCATGAATGTCATCAGCATACTTTAATAAGGCGTCTTTTCATATTTAAGGATAAAACGCTTAACCCAACCAACAACTAAGCCAAACCCAAAAATCAATAAAACTAGATCGTTGTTAGATATTTTTCCTTGAAGAAGAATAAACAGTAATACTGAGACGAATATAACCATAGATAGAAAACCAACGTCAATACGCTTCATGAACCCACCCTTACCTAGATTGATATTTTACACTTTTCACCCTCGTTTACTTCGTAGTTTGTATCTAATGCGTCACAAAAGATGCAACTATCTAGCGTAAAAGAAAGAAAATAAATTAATCATACCTTCTATTTTCGGCTATTGAACTCTTCCTCATTTGTTCCATAAAGAAGGCACCCCCTTATTAAAGAGCGCACCATTCGTTAATGAAGGAACTTTTCCATTTTAAGTGAATTTTTTGTTTGAGTCACTTGTTCTATTTAGAATATAGGTAAAGACCAAAATCTTGCATAACGGAGGTGTGCCCCATTTGACGCAACATGGTAGCTATATTGCCACGGTGATATGATCCGTGAGTGACAACGTGTAGTACGGATTCAGAAATAGAAGTTTCAAGCAACCCAGCATAAGGGTTATCCACCACCATCAACTTTTCAATATCTTTTTGACTGTTCAGAATTGCTTTGTTTCGGTCAGATAGGTCAAGAAATTTCATTTCCATTTCCTCAATACTTTTCGTTTCCAACTCTTTTCTTATTTGATCCGTATACCCCATTGCTTCATTCATGCTTTTACCTGAGAGTATGTCAAACCATGCGAGATCTGTAAGATAAATGTGGGACAACACCTTTGAAACAGAAGAAAAACCACTCTGAATTTCCTTATGATAAATGCCCTGTGGAAGTTCTTTTAAACGTTCAATTATAACTCCATTTGCCCAGACGTGGTAGCTATACATTTTTAATGCGGGATGTGTCATTTAAATCCCTCCGTATTCACCAGTTTTTTGTATTATAACTTCAGCTAAATTATGGGAATTATTAATATATGTATTCTGGTTTAGTTATAATAATCCTTCTTCAGCTAACCTGCCCCGATCGTTTATCCAATCAATCGCTGCAACGAATGTATTATGGAATATAGGACTGGATTTTCCCAATCGTCCCCAATCAACAATGAATGGACAATTACTTGAAGAAGCCGACCAAAAAGGGTCGGCTCTTTTAAATACTATTAGCAGAAACCGCCATAGCCTTGACCTTGAACGGGGGCATAACCGCCACCGCCACCGTAACCTCCATCACCACCGAAACAAGAAGCTCCAACAATGATTAAGAGTATAAACAAAACGACTATAAAAGCGAAACCGCCACCAAATCCACCAACACCGTTATCACAACCACAACTTGATTCATGACCACAACTTGACAATAGAAACATCTCCTTATTTGTTTGAAGGAGGAAATTAATTATATGGGTTACTTTACCATATGTACTACTTAGGATAATGACACAATAATCTGCCCCTTTTAAATTTTCAGGAGCTATATACAACTCCTTTTTTGTTGCGATAAATAGATATTTTTCCCTGGAGATGAGACACGTTAACCATGACATATCATTCTCCTTCTTCAGCTAACCTGCCCCGTTGGCGCCATAAGAAAAAGGCTGCCTCCATTTTAGGATCCAAATGGTTGGATGGCACAAGTTGATCTCGCTGAATAGAATTCTGGTTGGAAAGTATCCTTATTACCTCAAGATTAATACAGACTGTAGGCTATAGGAGCTCTATCTAACTCTTAAACAAGGTTGATTGGAACGGGTGTGCGAGACTCCTGCGGGAATACGTGTCTAAGGGAGACTCCGCAGGCGCAACGGCGCCGAGGGCGGACCGCCCAAGGAAAGCGAATTTTCAACGTTCGAATTTTACAAAACCTCAAAAAAACTTTAGACAAACTCCATTATTATCGAGTTTGTCTAAAGTTCTCATCAAGTTATATGCTTAATTTGGAAACCAGCCGACCGGTTTTACATCAAGATTAATATTGATTTGTTTAATTTCCTGGTATTCGTCTAAACCGTATTTTCCTAAACTGCGTCCAATCCCACTCTGTTTGTAACCGCCCCATGGCGCCTCGACATATGTTGGATGATAATCATTTACCCATGTGATGCCTGCCCGTACTTTCTTGATCACGCGCAGTGCTTTTGCTCCATCGTTAGCGAAGACACCGCCTGCAAGACCGTAGTCTGTATCATTTGCAAGTTTAATAGCTTCGTCTTCATCTTTAAACTTTTGGATGACAACAACTGGACCAAAGATTTCCTCTTTTACGATACGCATATCAGGTGTTACATCGGTAAAGACAGTCGGTGCAATGAAGAATCCCTTGTCAAGGCCGTCATCAACAAGGCGGTGACCGCCTGCTGCAAGTGTCGCACCTTCCTGTTTTCCGATTTCAATATAGTTCAAAATACTATTCATTTGTGCTTCACTGACAATTGCCCCCATGTTGCTGTCTTCTGCAAGGCCAGGTCCTACTTTAATTTTATTTGCGCGTTCCACAAAGCGTTTTACATATTCATCATAAATACTTTCTTCAACAAGAATGCGGCTACCTGATGAACATACCTGGCCGGCACCGAAGAAGATACCAAACAATCCGTAATCGACGGCTGTCTCTAGATCTGCATCTGCAAAAACGATGTTAGGTGATTTACCGCCGAGCTCAAGTGAAATTTTCTTTAAGTTGCCTGCTGCCGCTCTCATGATTTCGCGGCCTACGTCTGTACTTCCTGTAAATGAAACAATGTCAACATCCTTGCTTTCGGCAATTGTTTGACCAACAATAGTCCCTCGGCCCATTACCATATTAGCCACACCTTTAGGGATGCCTACCTCCTCTAGGATTTCAAATAATTTCATTGCCGTAACTGGTGTCACTTCTGCCGGTTTATACACAATGCTGTTTCCTGCCGCAAGGGCCGGAGCGATTTTCCACACGCTCATTAGAAGAGGGAAGTTCCAAGGTACAATCAAGCCGGCTACACCTACTGGCTCGCGAACAACCATCGCTTGCACGGGAGCGGGAACTTGGTAAGTTTCCCCATCTGGATGTTGAATTAAACCAGCGTAGTAGCGGAAACACGAAGCGGCATCGGCAATATCGAAACCCGCCTCTGCTTTTAGTTTCCCATTGTCCATTGTTTCAAGAATCGTTAACTCTTCCGCGCGTTCATTAATTTTATCCGCAATTTTATATAAGAAAGAAGCACGCTCCTGTGCTGTAAGACCTGACCAGACTCCACTTTCAAATGCTTCTTTTGCAGCTGAAATCGCCGTTTCTGTTTCTTCCTTGGTCGCACGAGGTGCCCTAGCAATGACGTCCTGTGTCGCTGGATTGATTACCGGGATTACTTCATTTGAAGATGGGGACCGCCACTCACCGTTAATGTAATTTTTCAGCTCTAAAACTGTCGTTTCTAAAATGGTCATGTTATATGCCTCCGATTCATTATTTTATTTAACTCGTATTTAATCATTAAAGTTTTAAAGCTAGCCTATCGCCCTTCGCTCGTGAGCAGCATGTCAGGATGGTCTTGCGTGTTTGGCGGTTTTCTTTTGTAAGGAAGAAATCACGGTGGTCTACTTCACCTTCTGCGACATCTACCTCACAGCTTCCGCACCCGCCCACTTTACAAGAATAAGGTGCATCAATTCCTTCCCTTAAAAGGGCTTCAAGCAGTGTTTCGCCTTCATGAACGTGGATGGACCGATCTCTATCCATAAGGTCAACAATGAAAGGATCTTGCTGCCCATCATTTTTTGTAGCAAATAATTCGAAGTGGATGGCATGTTCCGGATAACCATATGAACTGGCAGCTTCACGATACTCTTGTACCATCTCTAGTGGTCCGCAAAAATACACATGCGTGCCAATGCGATGATCCCGCATCGTCGCAGGCGTCATTCTGTTTTTCTCGTCTGCCTGCGAAAAATAAAAGGTGCATTGATCAGGATATTTCGCTTTTAACAAATCATAATACGCACATAATTCCGGTGTGCGTGCCGCATAATGGAGTTCAAAAGTTTGGCCTTCCGCAGCCATGTCTTCCATCATTGCCAGAAATGGAGTGATGCCGATTCCAGCTGCATAAAAAGCATGATGCTTTGCCCGAAAGCTGAGAGGGAAGTTGTTTTTAGGGAAACTGACTTCCAACCTTGTTTCTTCCTTTACTTGGTCATGCCAGTAAGCGGAGCCTCCGCGAGACGCCTCGTCACGACGAATGGAAATGGCATATTTTTTGCGGTCTCTTGGATGGCTGATAATCGAGTATTCTCTCTCGAAAATCGTATCTCCGGCCGTCATGAAAGTAGTTAAATGCGAACCGCCTGTAAAGGCAGGCAATGGCATTCCATCAATTGGAACCAACTCGAACTGTTTCACGAAAGGGGTTTCTTGAATGATCTTGTTTACTTTCATTTGAATATTTCCTACTATCCTCATGATGATCAGCTCCCTATTACTTCTTCTTTTGCGACTGGGATGAATGGGTAACCAATATAACCTTCCCGTACGATTGAATAAAAAGGACCAATTTCAAGTCTGGCGCTGCAATGGTCACATTCTGCTATCGCTTCTTCTGCGACTTCCGACACTTCGAAACATTTCATGCAATATACGTAGCGCCGTTTAGGCCCGATGATCACCGTCTGAATCTCATCTTCAGATAGACCAGCTTCTACCCCCAATGAGAAGACCATAACGGCATTGTTCCATGCAGCCGCAATATAAAATTGGGTGCCCATCTTTTGTGACAAGATGAATCTCTTAATCTCCTCTTTATCATCCATTCCGTTAATAGAAAGACATTCGACAGGCACTTTACCTGCAATTTCAGAAGTGAAATTCTTCACCTTTTCGTATCCGGCTGGATCAGAAATGACGACAAACTTTCTTCGTTCATTCCGTGGAGTGAAATGATTTACGATCGTAACAGATTTATCAAACAATACTGGACTATTGTACAAGGCACTTTTCCTCCTATTTATTGTTTATATTCGCTTTTTGTTCTTCATCAATGCGGCTTAAATATTCGACCGATTGTGGAAGAAATGGGGCAATTCCTTTGTATTCCGCCATAGGTTCAGGAATATCCTGCAGCACGCTATACGTCAGATCAAACCACTCCTGGCGCAATGTCAAATCTTCAAGTGGCAGGAATTGTGTGTTCAATACGAATAGAATGGCATTGCTTCGTGGCATGCGATAAAATTTTTGTTCTTCAACACGCAAACGAACCAGCTTTCCTGCATTTTCTGGTGTTATTTCAGAACGTTGCGGCCCCCATACATCCATCGTTTCATAGTTGACATCCCAACGGTCCGCCATCAGGTTCCAGTTAATGCGTGTCCATGGTTTTCCTGGCTCGATGGATAATAAAAACTTACGAACACGCTCTGCTAGCTCGTCGCCTTTCTTCGATACAAATGGAACAGGTGCATGTATTTCATCGAAGGACATGCCTTTATTCCAGTTAGCTGAGAAGAGGGCGGCGTATGAGACTTGCCCCACTTCCAAATAAAAGTTACTGTCGCGATGAACCATTAACACAAAATCATTGTGGAAATGACGGCCAATGTAATCAAGCGGCTCATTTGGAAGCGTGCTAGCATCGCCAAATAAGAAGGAATCGGATTCCCCAAAGATGTGGTTTTTGAAGGTCCAGTTGTCTCCGTCTTTTATGACCTCGTAATGCTCCGGATGGCGATCAGTTGCCATGTCGATAAGCATCTCCAGTACTTCCCATTGCATTTCTAATGTGTGTGGAAATGATTGAAACCTTATGTGTGGCTGTTCTTGAAGGAGACGCCGCTTCGTTTCCACTTGGAGTCTGTATTCTGGCGTAACTTCAATACAGTTAATGTTTGAGAGTCTTTTCAAGTCATTTGAATAGCGATAGTTACCTGAAGTGAATGGAAACGGGAATGTATCTAAATCAGTGGTTTTGAATTCTAAACTTTGTGTAAACATTGAACAATCTCCTCTCGTTTTCAAAATTCTTCATAGTGCGTTTTTTTCTATTTGGCTTCTTTTTAATTCAACAGATGAGCGACCCATATCAACTTCATAACGGAAAATGTATTTAGATGAAACATAGTAAGTGACTAACGCGACAAAGTATGTTGGAATGCCGGCAGCTGTATAAAGAAAAAAGTTGCTTGCCTCAAAAGTCAATGGATTATAGAGTGCCCAGTAAGAGATAGTCCCAATAACAACCGTAAGTACTGCAGAAGGATTAATGCCTTTCCAATAGGTGTAAGAGCCTTGCGTGTCATACAAATCTCTTAATGAAATTCGTTGGCGCTTTACTAAGAAGTAATCTGCAACAACAATGCCACCAATAACAGCCATAATGAAGGAAATGACCGCAATAAATGAACCAAATGCATCGTAAAACGTTGAGCTTAGAAGTAAGAATATGGCTGGTACCGTTGTGCCCATCGCAATCATCCATGACTTTTTCGGGAATACAGTTTTAAAGCTGACAGCCTGTGAGTACATAAGGAAAATGGCTGCACCGACATTCCCTACCGAAAGTAGAATCAAACCAATGAATCCACCCCAGCTGCCTGCGATTGAAAACATCCAGTCAGAAGGATCAAGTGAACCAGCGACTAAAGCTGCAAGTGCCCCAACTAATGCTGCGATACATACGATGATTCCGTAGCTGTAGAAGCCCGCTTTAAAGGCTCCCCCTTCTGTTTTAGATAAACGGCTGTATTGGCCAAGGTATGGAAGCCATGAGAAGCCGAGACCGATATTTAATTCCAGGGCTGTCGCGAATGAACGTGTAGTCGTTTCAAACGGTTCAGAAGGGAGTATATTGGCAACTTTCGTGAACCCCTGGCCAAACAAGACTATTGCGAGAAGGCCAAACATGAGAACCATAAAAACCGGAACGGCTACTGCGGTATACTTTTGAATGGCTACTGGCCCCCTCACTGTTACAAGAAATGCACAGATAAAGAGTAAAATCGAGAAAATCGGCGCTCCCGTTGTATGGCTGGAGAAAAAGGCGGGCATCCCTAACCAATTAGCAGCCTCTGTTAACGCCTGGCCAGACATAAACAGTGCAATGGAAATATAGCCGAGAGTTAAAATAAGAAAAACAAAGAAAAAGATATTGGATCCTAGATACCCTAGTGAACTTCGAAACCCGACAAAGGTGTCTATACCATAGCGCGCAAAATACAGGGTAATGGGAACAATCAACAACATAGGGAAGGCGTTACCGAATAAAATCGCTGCGAGTGACTGCTTTGCATCAAGCATTGTACCTGTGTATCCACCAGTTAACAGCCCAAAAGAGGAGAGGCCAATAACAACCTGAATTAAAATTAAATCCCGAAGGTTAAAAATCCGGTCACTTTTACTTGCCGGTAAAAATCCAAAAGCCACATCCTTTGAAATGGAGGAATTCTCTTTACTCACACACTTCTCTCCCAACTTTAGATAAAATGATTGAATTGCTTGGAAATGAGGCTGTTAATGTTCTAGGTGGTGTAACAGTAAACTACATTAAACAAGTACATAGACTAAGTAGATGATGATTAAAATCATGAAAAAAATAGAGCCTGTCGCATCCTTCCATTTCATTTTGTCGACTTTCACAGCATCCTCCTGTTCATACGCATAGATCCGCTCATTCAAATCTGAATATAGACTTTTAATAAAGGGATCTTCTGAATTGATATTCTGTTGAAACTGATTCTCTTTATTCAAAATTGCTTCTACCTCCTTTGCAATCATGCTTTTTAGTCCCTTCTCTTTACTTTATTGCAATAACCATGCCAATCAGAAACACTTTGCTTACAGGGTTTTTAATAGGAAGAATATTCATTTTTGAAACTATTGAACAATTATGAAATTTCTGTAGTATTGAAGCTAGAAAGTTAAATGAAAGGCAGGTAGACATAAATGCATCACTTCACCTCTGCACTCTTGTCTATTTACGATCAGCTTATTGTTACAGATAAAAAAGGCACCATCCTGGAATCGACCGGAACAAGGAATTCCTTATTCCATACAGTCAAATCTGCTAGTGCCGGTGGTTCTATCAAGGATGTGGAACAAGATTTATTTTCTATGAGCTTGGCAGAAGAGGTAATGGGCCATAATGAAAAAAAAACTTTCATGCAGTCCACATGGGAGGGTTTCGAAATACTGGTGACGGCATACCCGATTGAATCAGGGAAATGGGTTTGGGCTTACAAAGAAATTAAAGACTCTTACCCAGATACATCAGGGATTCAATCCGGGCCATCGGTGGAATCGAAAAAACTATCTTTCCCATTTGTAATCCATAGTAAATCCATGCATGATGTTCTTCATAAAATGCAAATGGTTTGTGATGTCAGTGCAACAGTCCTATTATTGGGGGAATCCGGTGTAGGAAAGGAAATGGCTGCCAGGGCCATACATAATATGGGGAACAGAAGCGAAGGACCGTTTATACCTGTCAATTGCGGCGCAATCCCGGAAAACCTGATTGAAAGCGAACTGTTTGGCTACGTAGAAGGGGCTTTTACCAGCGCAAGGAAAGGCGGTGCCATGGGAAAATTCACACTTGCCCATAAGGGTATCTTATTCTTAGATGAAGTGGGCGAGTTACCGCTTAACGTACAGGTAAAACTGCTTCGTGTCCTTCAGGAGCGCGTTGTCACACCAATTGGTAGTTCGACCTCCCACCCTGTTGATATTCAAGTGATCGCCGCGACAAATAAATCTCTCGAAAAAATGGTGAAAAAAGGGGAATTCCGAGAAGACTTATATTATCGTCTTCATGTCGTACCGATCGACCTTCCTCCGCTTAGGAATCGTGTAGATGAAATCCCCTATCTAGTTCAATTTTTTTTACAAAAGTACAATACACTTTACAATAGGAAGGTGGCTTTCACTCCAGATGCCATTGACATGCTATGTATCCACCAATGGCCCGGTAACGTACGCGAACTTGAAAATATAGTGGAAAGGCTTGCGATTACAAGCGGAAAACCGGTAGTGGATGTTGCAATGGTCAAAGAGGTCTTGCCTCTAAAAGGGGCCAAACCCACCTCAACACCAGTAATCGATTTTCTAATGCCGTTGCAAGAAGCATTCGACCTTGTGGAGGAACAACTGATCAACATGGCAATGGAACAATACAAATCATTAAAATTAGCGGCGAAGGTATTGGAAGTTAGCCAGCCAACGATGAGTAGAAAATATAAAAAAATACGTAATAAAATTGAAGAGGCTCGCCTTTCACCAGTGAATAAACGGGCCATTTTAGAAGAACAAATAAATAAACGGCTCCGTTCCATTGCCGTTGTGACTGCAGCAATCATTCCCGCTGAGGAGGTTATCAGTCTACAAAAAAACATGAACCGCTCAAATTCCTATTCACAAAAATTGAAACAAAAGCTTACCATTATTCAAGAAAAGGAAGGCGTCATTGAATGGGTCTTTATCTTTAGCATGACGGAGGATGGACGTCTGATTCACCTCGTTGCAGACAAAGGCTTTGTAATTGAACCAATGGAAGAATACATCGGTCCGCCAGAAATGATGAATGTTGCTTACCAGGCGTTTAATGGTAAAGCAGGTGTTACTCCCATATACGAAGACAAGTACGGTGATTGGAAAACAAGCCTTGCACCAATTATTGATGATGACGGCAATATAGTTGCTATTGTCGGATGTGATTACAGCAAATCCTATATTAATTCGGAAATGCAACGTCTCAGTAAACAACTCAAAATCCATATTTGATTTTAGGGTGCAGCATACCGGGACCTCTTTTTTCAAATGGAAACATTATCACCTTACATTATTAAGATGGACCTACGGAAAAACTCATTTATTCATGCAAACGATTCAGGACATAACTATGGAAAAGCCCATATTCAGGCTTTTCCTTAATGCACAGTTTGTGTCTTATGCGCCATGAAAGAACTGTTCTCCTCATGAAGCTAACCTGCCCTTTCGCTCCAAAAGAAAAAAGAGCTGCCAAAGCAACTCAAGAACCTGTTAATTCTATAAGATATTTCTCAATGTTTTTCACCTTAACAAAGAATAAATATTAGTATCGAACGGAACATCATTTTGATACATATAATTTCTCAAAGTTCCTTCATTTACAAACCCTAATTTTGTTAGCAACTTATTAGATGCTTTATTTTCAACAAAAACAACTGCTCCGATACGCATTATACCAAGATCATTAAAACCATAGGAAATCACTTTACTAACGGCTTCAGTTGCATATCCATTGCCCCAATGTTCAGGAAAAAGTGCATAGCTTATTTCTGCTCTCCTATGTTCAGGAGACCACTCTTGAAACCCAATTGTTCCGATAATACCCTCTGTACCTTTCTTTTCAATCCCCCATTTAATACCACTTTTTTCATCATAATTTTTCGAAAAATTCCTGACAATTTGTTTCACCTGATCTATACTAATTAGTGGATTTTGTCCATAATAACGTAATACATCTGTATTAGAGAAACAATTTAATATATCTATTGCGTCAGATTCAATAAGTTCTCTCAAAACTAACCGCTCAGTTTCTAATATAGGAAACATTCCCGCACCCCCTTGTGATTTTTCATTTTAATAAGTCTCCCCCGAAAGGTTACGAAAGTTGGGTCCCTGGCAAACGAAATGAACTATACACGATTTATTAACATCGACACAATTCTCAAATACTCCTTTTCATTAGGATCCCTCTTACGGTTTAAATTTTACCATAAATATCCATCATTAATTGGATACATTTCAAAATCCATCTTCCGTGGCTGGTGATCTATTCTTAGTTTTCTCTGAGTTAAGATAACTACAATATATAACGCTGAGGGATTTTCCTTGAGAAGGCAATAAAAAAGGCACCCCTTTTTCAAGAAGCGCAATCATCGGCTCTTTAACGTCAACTATAATAACCTTTAACACCAAACTATTATTCGATAGGGTGTGGTTTGGGAGGGGATGCTTTTTGTAGCAGGCCCATAGATGACAATTAGATTTCGATTATCAGGGTTTCTTGAAAAGGGTTGACCATTTGTTAAGACGATTTGAGTATATGAGGATATATTTAAACGTAATTGGCCATCACTGCTCTCCAACTGACTGTTAAAGTAATCCACTTTCACATTCTGATATGAACTATCCCTTACCATGACAAGTGCTCGATATTGTGGTGGGAAAATAAGCGGAACTGGTGCATTCCCATCATAATATCCAGTTACCCTATCCCCTACTGACACGATTACATGGTCTACAAAATAAGTTGTAGGTGATACAACGAAATTCACTAATGCTCCTCCGCTTTCTACAGATACTAATTTATAACAGCCTTCTCCTTCACCGTTTTGCCCTACGGCAAAATCACTAATCATGGTGACGGTCCCATGAAAAAACTTAAAATTTATCATACTCATACCTCCATTGATTTAAGACAGTAGCGTACCCTTTGAATTGGAAATATGACCTCTTCCCGGTGGTGATGGTGTGCTGTCATTTGCTTAACAAGTTCGCGAATGACTTAATAATATCGTTTTAATTTATGTGAAATCACCTAAATGATGACCTTGAAATGCAAGAAAAAAAGTTGCATCCTAAAAAAAATTCATTAAAGCCCGCCTTCCAAGCCGTTAATTTTCACCCCTCTACTCCAATCACGCGTGATTTTTTTCATTCATTATTTAAGGTGGTTATCCAAAGCTCTCCATCTTTCTTATATATTTTAGATGAATTCTCGTCAAACACATTAAATGCCGTTTTGTATGTTAAATAATTTTTCTGCGTCTTCCTCTCGTCTCCCTTCTATTTCCTCCCCGTGCTCCTGTAAACCATACAAATAAAAACAATCAGCTAAGGATTTTTTATGTTCATTCCCTCAATGCCAATACATTCCCTTGCCATTCTAAGTCTTTGCTTATATCTTTCAACATCGATTCCAACTTAATGGTATGAGTTGCTTATAGATGTCCAAAATAAGATAAGGAAAGATGGAAATGGAGGATCTGGTCATAAAGGTAAAGAATAAAATTTAAAAAATATATTGAAATATCAATTTTATTTAGATATAATACGATACGGTCTTAAATATTTGTTTGTGTATAATTTTTAGAAAATTTAATAATTTTACACAATAGTAAATTTTGGGTTTATGGAGGTTATAATTTGTCTAATAAAGTACCATCTTCATTTATAGTAGTGATTGGTTTCATGTTATTCGCGCTATTCTTTGGGGCAGGAAATTTAATTTTCCCTCCGATGCTTGGTCAATCAGCCGGAACGAATATCTGGATTGCTAATGCTGGGTTTTTAGTAACAGGGGTTGGATTACCGTTACTTGGTGTATTGGCACTTGGCTTTTCAGGTAAAGATGATTTACAATCTTTAGCAAGCCGCGTTCATCCAGTCTTTGGAATTGTATTCACAACCATTCTTTATTTAGCCATTGGTCCATTATTTGCAATGCCTAGAACAGGAAACGTTTCGTTTGAGATAGGTGTAAAACCATTCTTGCCCGAAAATTCCGGACCGCTTCCTTTGCTTATTTTCACCATCATCTTTTTTACAACTGCGTGTCTTCTTTCGCTCAATCCTGCGAAAATTGTCGAAATTGTGGGGAAAGTTTTGACACCTATCAAGTTAACGTTCATTGGAATCCTAGTGGTGGTAGCTTTTCTTCATCCAATTGGGGATTTTCAAGTTCCAGTTAAGAACTATACCATTCAACCCTTTTTTAATGGGTTTAAAGAAGGTTATTTAACAATGGACACACTAGCCTCTTTTGTTTTTGGCATCATTATCATTAATGCCATTAAAGAAAAAGGTGCTAAAACAAAAAAACAAATAATGATTGTTTGTGGAAAAGCAACAGCCATTGCTGCCATTATCCTTGCAACCATTTATACAGCTCTTTCTTATATGGGTGCTTCCAGTGTAGGAAAACTTGGTCACTTGGATAATGGAGGTGTAGTTTTAGCCAAAGTCTCGGATTACTACTTTGGTGCGTATGGCGGGATATTATTGGGATTGATGATTACAGTAGCTTGTATAACAACGAGCGTTGGACTTATTACATCCTGCTCGACGTACTTCCATAAACTATTGCCAAACCTGCCTTACAAAACAATTGCTATTAGTTTATCGATTTTCAGTGCTATCATCGCGAATATTGGCCTAACACAATTAATCGCCATTTCCGTCCCTGTAATGACGGCCATTTACCCGTTAGCCATTGTATTGATTTTCTTGACATTTTTTCATTCTTTATTTCATGGGAGACCTGAAGTTTATCAAGGAAGCTTACTTTTAACATTCATCGTCAGTTTATTTGATGGATTAAATGGAGCCGGAATTCACATTTCAGTCATTAATGATTTCTTTAATGCAATCCTGCCTTTGTATGAGGCAGGGCTAGGGTGGATTATCCCTGCTATTGTTGGAGGATTCATAGGGTATGCCAGCAGCATCTTACGCTCGAAATTCGGTCATAATCATCAAATAGATTAAAAAAAAAGCAGCATATAAAATCTGTCCAGGAAAAATGCCTGGACAGATTTTTTTTGTTTCGCTGTAGGTCGGATTTTTTGCCACTAGGACGGACTTTTCCTATGTAGAACGATTTTCCTGAAATAGATCGAATTTTTCCGCTGTTGGACAGTGTATTTGCATTCAATTTGTGATTGCACTCGACTTTTTAAAGCACATACCATCAGGCTTACTTACTTTGGCTTTTGCAAAATATAAAAGGTCCCTTATCAGTATCTTTTTATTTCATTCCGTAACTTCTTCAGCAGTTGAAAAATCTGCCCCCGATGATGTGATTCATGTTCAAGCAAATGGTAAACGACCCACTCAGGTGTGACGTCATATCTTTCAAGCACCCTTGGTTCACGCCAATCATTTAGATCCATTGAACGAAAGGTTGAAAGAAATACTTCACGCACCTTATTCAGGCGGTCAAAATGTTCTTCCAAAGTTTGTCCTTCGATGTGAGTTAGGGCACCCTCTTCAGAACGGCTTTCTAATGGAAACAAAGCGAGTATTTCCGAATCCCATTCCGTAACAAGTACCTCTTCGTATAACCAATCTGCTTCAACCAACGCAATGTGATATAACAACGAGCCAATCGTTTGCCTTTCATCCATTTTCGTATCAAGTATATTTTGGCTGATTCCCGTTAATTCCGTTATAAGCGTACGGCGAACATCTTCCAAACACCATAACCACCGTCCAATTTCTTCTTCGTATTCAGGTAATGCTGATACCCTTAATGCTCTTTTCTCCAACAAAATCAACCTCCACTCATTCCACGTACATTCAATTGAAAAATGGTTGTTTCCTTCTTTTTAACAGAATTACATGGTTCTTAGGTTTATTTAGGGTGACATCAAGACAAAAAAGAGCAATCCTTAAGATTACCCTCTCTTTTGTTTATGGTTTATGATTTTTCCGTTTTAAGTTATCTGATTTCGTAAATCAAGATTTATTCCTCAAAAAAAGATTGGCCCTCATCCCCTCTGATATACGCCTGCCTTGTAAATGATCCTGTTCCCGTCCTTGTTCAACCATTATCCGTTGCTCCAGTTTTTGAGCATATAGTGCATAGCCGATCCCATGAGCTTGAAACATTGCTTTTTCCATTGCCGACGTGTACGTTAGATCGAGAAAATTAATGAAGCATCAATCCTTCCCATATTGAATTCCGTACTCATCTTATCATTGAAAATAATAAGTTACAAAGTGGCTATGGCTCCATATTAACTGATAATTCAGACTACAGACCGATTGTACTTCTCTCCCAGTACGGAAACGCCAAATCCCTCTTATTTCCTCTATTTTCCTTTTCAACTTCAACTTCACATTACATGCAAATTAAAAATCCCATTAACAAATCTGTTGTTAATGGGACTGAATGTTTATTTATATGAACCGAATATTTCCTTTGCCAATCTACGCCCCGTAGGAGTGGCAGCCAGGCCGCCCTCTGCCGTTTCGCGAAGCGCAACTGGCATGGTCAATCCTATTTTATACATGGCATCGATCACTTCGTCACATGGAATGCGGCTCGTAATTCCTGCAAGTGCCATATCAGCTGCCGTTATTGCGTTGGATGCACCCATTGCGTTACGTTTCACGCAAGGAACTTCAACCAATCCAGCCACTGGATCACAAACCAATCCAAGCATATTTTTCAATGTGATTGCCATCGCTTCTGCGGCTTGGCTTGGTGTACCGCCGGCCAGTTCCACAATCGCAGCTGCGGCCATCCCGCTTGCCGAGCCCACTTCTGCTTGGCAGCCACCAGCCGCTCCAGAAATGGAAGCATTGTTTGCAACCACGAACCCGAAGGCAGCGGAAGTGAAAAGAAATTCAATCATCTCTGCTCGCGTCGGGTTTAATTTTTCTTTTACGGC